>NZ_JAUQXO010000088.1:0-27815 GCF_030834625.1 Geobacter sp. | reverse complement strand
AAAATACCACATTAATTATGAATATCAAGCAATATTGCAGATGTGTACGTACTACATAATCGACCAGAAAAAACCGACATCAGCAAGTGATATCGGCAGGTTACCTGTGACCAGGTAGGTGCAAAGTGTCAAAGTTCGGGGCCACCATACAAAATTGACTCTAACCCTTAGACAAGAAGAAGGATGCTATGAAAAAGAAAACTGCAGTGAACACTTTGGTTATCGGTTCGGTTCTATTAATGGTGTACCTTTTTGTGGCGCAGGGCTTGGTCGAATTTTATTTCAGCGGGAAAAAAGAGATACTCCAGACTGCGGACCATATCAATAATCTATGCAATGCTGATGGTTCCTGCCCTTTAGTGCTTGAAGGCTGGGATGGTGAGAACGGAAAGTTAAGAAAGGGCCGACTGCTGTACATTCCTACGCCGGTTCCGGGAAGTGAGAATAGGGAAAAGAGCTTTGAACCTCAATCATTCAGACTGATTTATGTGATGAGCTTTCCTCCGGATGATTGGTTCGAGGTCCAGGGCGGCGTAGGCAAGAAGGTCACTTCTGGTTGGACGGGACGTTAAGCCGGCGGCTTCCCGGATCGGGCGCTGATCTCCAGTTCGGCTGGCAATACCAGCGCGCGGCACGTCTCCATAACCTGTTCAGAGAGAAGAAGATAGTGACCCGAAGAGATTTCTTGAAATACAGCGTGCGGGGCCTTGTGGCCGCCACGGTGGGAACGGGCGTTTTCAACGCCACGGCCGCCCAGATCGAGCTGGTTCGGGTGCCGGTCAAGATCAGGAACCTGCCCGTTTCACTACAGGGCCTCAAAATCGGTCTTCTGACGGACTTGCATTCCTCCTCCATCGTCTCCAGCCGGTTGATAAAGGCATCGGGAGATTTGCTGCTGTCGGAGAAACCCGACCTGATTGTCATGACGGGAGATTTTGTCTCCGGCGCCACCAAGTTCCTTTCGGGATCGATCGGACAGTTCAAGAGAGAGCATGTGACACGCTGCGCCGAGGCACTTGCACATCTGAAGGCGCCTCTGGGGATTTATGGGGTCTTGGGAAACCACGATTTCTGGAGCGGTGCGGAGTCGGTTGAAACAATCTGCGAAACGTTTACCCGGCAGATGGGGACGGTCTGGCTCAGAAACCGCAGCGTGACGCTAAACAGGGGCGGGGCGTCATTCCGCCTTCTCGGCGTTGACGATTACTGGGAAGAAAGCTGCTCGCTTTCGGCTGCCTGCAGGGGAATTGAAGCGGATTCGATCAGGATTCTTCTCAGTCACAATCCCGACATCAATGATGATATCTCGCTGTCGGGCAAACGGATTGACCTGGTGCTGTCGGGTCATACCCATGGCGGTCAGATCGTCATGCCGATTGTGGGGCAGCCGGTCATGCCGTCGAAGTTCGGTCAGAAGTATCGCGCCGGGCTGGTGCGCGACGGCGACCGGCAGACCTACATATCCCGGGGCGTCGGGTGCCTGCTGGCGCCGATCAGGCTGAACTGTCCGCCCGAGGTGACGGTGCTGACGCTTACCTGAATTTAATGATGAGATAGGTATAGCAGGAAGGGGAATTACAGCGGCATCCCGAGCCGGCGCATCTTCTCCACCAGGGTGGTCCGGTTCAGGTTCAGGAGCGCAGCGGCCCGGGCCTTGACCCCCTCGGTGAGGGCCAGGGCGTCGGTGATCATGCTCCGCTCGATCTCGGCGATGACCTTCATGAGGTCGACGCCCCGCTCGGTGACCCGGGTGAGGGACTCCTCGCGGATGTTGGGGGGGAGGTCGTGGAGGGTTATGGTGTCCGCCTCGGTGAGGGCTACGACCCGTTCCATGACGTTTTCCAGCTCCCGCACGTTCCCCCCCCAGTTGTAGCCCTCCAGGGCCTCCACCGCTTCCGTGGTGAAGGTCATCCGGCGGCGCTGCATCTCCTTGCAGTACTTGGCGAGGAAGTGCTTCGCAAGGGGTAGGATATCCTCCACCCGCCCCCGGAGCGGCGGAAGGTTGAGGGGGATCACGTTGAGCCGGTAGAAGAGGTCTTCGCGGAAGGTCCCCTTCTTCACCTCCTCGGTCAGGTCCAGGTTGGTGGCCGAGATGATCCGCACGTCGATCTTGATGGGGCGCGTGGAGCCGACCCGCTCCACCTCCTGCTCCTGCAGGACCCGCAGAAGCTTCGTTTGGAGCTGCAGCGGCATGGTGCCGATCTCGTCCAGGAAGATGGTCCCGCCGTTGGCTGCCTCGAACTTGCCGATCTTGTCCCGCACCGCGCCGGTGAATGCCCCCTTCACGTAGCCGAACAGTTCGGATTCCAAGAGATTCTCCGGGATTGCGCCGCAGTGGACGGCGATGAACGGCCGGTCGCGCCGGGAGCCGTTGAAGTGGATCGCCTTGGCCACGATCTCCTTGCCGGTCCCTGACTCGCCGGTGACGAGGACCGTGGAGTCGGTTTTCACGATCCGCTTCATGAGGGCGAAGACCTGCTGCATGGCTGGCGAGGCGCCGATGATGTTGGCGAACTCGAATTTGTCCCGGAGCTGTTTCTTGAGGTAGACGTTTTCGGAGAGGAGCTGGTGTTTCTCGACGGCCTTGGCGATGATGATCCTGAGCTCGTCGATGTTGAGGGGCTTGGTGATGTAGTCGTAGGCCCCTTCCTTCATGGCCCGCACGGCGGTTTCGGCGGAGGCGTGGCCGGTGATGAGGATCACCTCGGTGAAGGGGGAGTCGCGCTTGACGTTCTTGAGGATGTCGATGCCGTTGGTGTCGGGGAGGAAGAGGTCGGTGATGATGATGTCGAACTTGTCCCGCGACAGGTGCTGGGCCGCCTCCTCCCCCGATGCCGCCCCCGTAACGTGGTGGCCGGAGTGTCTGAGGATGAGGGTGAGGGCTTCGCGCCCCGATTCTTCGTCATCGATGAGGAGAATGCGGGTCCGTTCTTTCATGGGTGCCTCCGGTGAACAGGTTTGATACATAGCACCATCGGCCGCCCTTGGCAAGACTCCAGCGCCGGCGGTCGCATTGACGGCGGGAGCGCGGCGGGTATACTGTGACCGTATGCACCGGATAATTGCGCTTTGCGCCCTTCTCTTTTCTCTGCTGGTAGTCTCCGCGTCCGTCACCGGCGAACCTCCCGCCGATTCGGCGGCAGTGAGGGTTCTTGGCGTCCGCGGAGCCATAAATCCCGTCACCGCCTCGTTTCTCAAGCGGAACCTCGCCGACGCCGCCCGTCGGGGAGACCGCCTCGTCCTTATGGAGATGGACACCCCCGGCGGACTGGATACCGCCATGCGGGAGATCGTGAAGGACATCCTCGCGAGCCCGGTGCCGGTGGCTGTCCATGTGGCCCCGTCGGGGGCCCGGGCGGCATCGGCCGGCGCCATCATCTGCCTGGCGGCCGACATCTGTGCCATGGCTCCCGGAACCAATATCGGGGCGGCCCACCCCGTCTCCCTGGGGGAGAAGCAGGACAAGGTCATGGAAGAGAAGGTGGTGAACGACGCCGAGGCCTACGCAGAGGGTCTCGCGAATCGCCGGGGAAGAAACGCGGCCATGGCGCGCCGGATGGTGCGGGAGAGCCTCTCTCTGTCGGCGGAGCGGGCGCTGGAGGAGAAGGTGATCGACTTTGTCGTCGCCGACCGGGCCGGTCTTCTGAAGCAGCTGGACGGGCGGCAGGTCTCCCGGGGCGAGGGTAGTGTGCAGTTCCGGCTGTCCGGCGCCGTTGTCCGGGAGGAGGGGATGACCGTGCGGGAGCGGATTCTCGACGTCATCGGCAACCCCAACGTGGCCTATGTGCTCCTCATGCTCGGCTTCCTGGGCCTCTTTTTCGAGCTGTCCAACCCCGGCGTCATCCTTCCCGGGGTCATTGGCGGCATCTCCCTCATTCTCGCCTTTTTCGCCCTTCAGACCCTGCCGGTCAACTACGCCGGGGTGCTCCTCATCCTTCTGGCGCTGGTCCTTTTCATCGCCGAGATCAAGATCGTCTCCGGCGGCATGCTGACGGTGGGAGGCGTAGTGGCCATGGTTCTTGGATCGATCCTTCTCTTCGAGTCGCCGGAGCCCTATCTCCGGGTGTCGTGGCAGGTGATCGCCATCACGGTGATCGCCGTGTCCGCCTTTTCGGTCTTCGCCGTCACCATGGCGGTCAAGGCCCACCGCCGAAGACCCACCACCGGCGGGGAGGGGCTCGTGGGGGAGAAAGGAAAGGCTCTTTCCGCCATCGACCCCGAGGGGAGGGTCTTCATCCACGGCGAATACTGGGACGCCTGGAGCGACGAGCCCCTGGCCGAGGGTGAGAAGGTGACGGTGGTGGCGGTGGAGGGGATGCGGGTAAAGGTTAAAAAGATATCGTAGGGGCGCGGTCGCCGCGCCCTGGGCGGGGAAACTCCGCCCCTACGCCAGGAGGATAAATACATGTTCGACATCTTCAACTACGTGCCGGTGATCTTCATCCTCATCCTGCTGGTCATGTTCGTTGCCAGCGCCGTCCGGATCCTTCCCGAGTACGAGCGGGGGGTCCTCTTCCGTCTCGGCCGGCTGGCGGGGGCCCGGGGGCCGGGGCTCTTCTTCATCATCCCGGGGGTCGACAAGCTGGTCCGGGTCTCCCTGAGGACCGTGGCCTTCGATGTCCCCCCCCAGGATGTGATAACTCACGACAACGTGACGGTGAAGGTGTCGGCGGTCATCTACTTCCGGGTCATGGAGCCCCAGAAGGCCATCGTGGAGGTTGAGAACTACCTCTACGCTACCAGCCAGCTGGCCCAGACCACCCTGCGGAGCGTCCTGGGGCAGGTGGAGCTGGACGAGCTTCTGGCCAACCGGGAGAAGATCAACAAGGAGCTCCAGGAGATCCTCGACCGGCACACGGGGCCGTGGGGAGTGAAGGTGACCGCCGTGGAGGTGAAGAATATCGACCTCCCCCAGGAGATGCTCCGGGCCATCGCCAAGCAGGCCGAAGCGGAGCGGGAGCGGCGGGCCAAGGTCATCCACGCCGATGGCGAGTTCCAGGCGTCGGAGAAGCTGGCCCAGGCGGCAAAAGTTCTGGCAGCAGAACCCACCTCGCTGCAGCTTCGCTACCTTCAGACCCTGACCGAGATCGCAGTGGAAAAGAATTCAACCACCATCTTCCCGATCCCCATTGACCTCATCACGATGTTCATGAAAAAGATAGGGGATAAAAAAGAGTAGCCACGGCTGGTGGAAGTCAAAAGGCCGCGTCCGGATAATCCGGCGCGGCCTTTTCAGTTTAACACCTGTTACGGGAAAAGTGCTGCGGTTACTTGGCGAGGATCTCGACTTTCCCCTTCTTCCGCAGTTCCTCAACGCGGTCGCTGATCCCCTTCTGAACCTTCTGCTGGGTCAGGAACTGGACGATCCGCTCCTTGGCTTCCTCGAAGGGGACGGTTTCAGCGTCCTTCTTCTCGGCCAGTTTGATGATGTGATAGCCGAACTGGGTTTCCACCACATCGCTCACCTCGCCCGGTTTGAGGGCGAAGGCGGCTTTCTCGAATTCGGGAACCATCTGTCCCTTGCCGAAAAAGCCCAGATCGCCCCCCTGGGCCGAACTGGGGCAGGAGGACTCTTTCTTGGCCAGTTCGGCGAAGTCGGCGCCCCCCTTCAATTGTTTGAGAAGCGCCTCGGCCTTCTCCTTGGCCTTCTTTTTCTCTTCCGGCGAGGCTTTCTGGTCTGCCCCCACAAGGATGTGGCTGGCGCGGGCCGACTCGGCCTGGCGGAACTTGTCTTTGTTGTCGTTGTAGAATTTCTTTGCTTCGTCGTCCGTGACCTTGGTAGTGGCGACAATTTTGGTTTCGATCAGGTTGCCGATGACCATGTCCTCTTTGGTGAAGGTTTCGACCTCCTTCTCGGTCATGTCCATTTCCTTCAGGGCCTTCTCGTAGTCGGCCGGGGACTTGAAGCGGGCCTTGTTCTCGGCCACCTTCTCCTGAACCCGCTTGTCCAGATCCTTGATTTCAAGCTTCTTGCCGTCCTGGTAGAGGAGTTCCTTGGCGATGATCTGGTTGAGGGCCGCTTCCTCCACCTTCTTCGACATCTCGTCATTCATGGTGGCCTGCCCCATCTGGTTTCGGGAGAGGATGACCTTTTTCGCCCGCTCCAGTTCGGCTTTGATGATGTCGACTCCGTTCACCCGGGCAACCACCGTCGTGGGAGAAGAAGCCTCGCCGGCTTTCGCGGCGGTCTTGGCCGCAGGTGCATCGGCCGCCATGGCGGTTCCGGCGAGAAGGGCGAGCGCCGAAAGGGTGATGATCTGTCCGCGGATTGTTTTGAATACGTGCATGCGGTGGTATCTCCTTGGCTGAAATGAAAACAGTGCAAATCGTACCACCTCGGGACGGGGTTGTTAAGGGAAAAAATTTCGTGTCTACGGGCGGGTTTGCAATGGTGTAAAACAAAAGTTTATTGTTGACAACAATTCGTCAATTTGATTTCATGCGCAAGGTGTAAAATTGCGCCTAACTATTCAAAATAACGAAATAATTTTAGTTTGAATAAAGTTTTATTGTAGTTGTATTTGTTTTATTTTACGTAAAAACCGCGAGGGAGGACCGGATGGAGAAGAGAAAGTTCAGGAAGGTAATGGCTGCCAACCGTGGTGAGATTGCGATCCGCATTTTCCGTGCCTGCACGGAGCTCGGCATCAGCACGGTGGCCATCTATTCGGAGGAGGACAAGTTGTCGCTCCACCGCTACAAGGCTGATGAGGCCTACCAGGTGGGGAAGGGGAAGAGCCCCATCGACGCCTACCTCGGCATCGACGAAATTATTGCCATTGCCAAGCACCATGACGTGGACGCCATCCATCCCGGCTACGGTTTCCTTTCGGAGAACGCGGAGTTCGCCGAAAAGTGCGAAGGGGCGGGAATAGCCTTCATCGGACCAACGGCAGAAATGCAGCGGGCCCTGGGCGACAAGGTCTCGGCCAGAAAAGTTGCCATGGCTGCCGGCGTCACCACCGTTCCCGGCACCGAGGAGCCCATTGGGCATGAGGAAGAGGCCCTCATCTTCGCCAAGAACTACGGCTACCCCATCATCATCAAGGCGGCGGCCGGTGGAGGCGGACGGGGGATGCGGGTGGCCCGCACCAAGAAGGAGCTCCTTGAGGGGATCGTGGCTGCCCGCAGCGAGGCCAAGGCGGCCTTCGGCAACCCGGCGGTTTTCCTGGAGCGCTACCTGGAGAATCCGAAGCACATCGAAGTCCAGGTCCTTGGCGACATGCATGGCAACCTGGTCCACTTTTTCGAACGGGACTGCTCCATCCAGCGCCGCCACCAGAAAGTGGTGGAGTTTGCGCCTTCCCTCTGTCTGAGCCAGGAAACCCGCGAAGCGATTTGCGCCGCGGCCCTGAAGATCGCCGGCCAGGTCGGCTACCGCAACGCCGGCACCGTGGAGTTCCTCCTGGACCAGGAGGGGAACTTCTACTTCATCGAGATGAATCCGCGCATCCAAGTGGAGCACACGGTGACCGAGATGATCACCGGCCGCAACCTGGTGCAGGCACAGATCCTTATTGCCGAGGGGAAGAAGCTGTCCGACGCCCCCATCAACATCCCGAACCAGGCCGCCATCGACATGCGGGGGTACGCCATCCAGTGCCGGATCACCACTGAGGATCCGAACAACAACTTCGCTCCCGACTTCGGCACCATCACCACCTACCGCTCATCGGCCGGCTTCGGCGTGCGGCTCGATGCGGGGAACGCCTTCACCGGCTCGGTGATTACACCCCACTATGATTCGCTGCTGGTGAAGGTCACCTCATGGGGGCTCACCTTCGAAGAGGCGGCCCACATCATGGACCGTTCGCTCCAGGAGTTCCGGGTCCGGGGGGTCAAGACCAACATCGGCTTCCTGGAGAACGTCATCACCCACCCGGTATTCCTGGGGGGCACGTGCGACACCTCTTTCATCGAGAAGCACCCGGAGCTTCTCCAGATTGTCGAGAAGAAGGACCGGGCGACGAAGGTCCTCAGCTTCCTTGGCGATGTCATCGTCAACGGCTCGCCGGGAATCACCAAGCCTCTCAAGTCGGCGGAACTCATGGAGGCCCGGGTGCCGGAGGTGGATCTCACCCAGCCCCGCCCCGCCGGGAGCCGCGACCTTCTCATGAAACTCGGCGCCGAAGGGCTCTCCAAGTGGATCCTGGAGCAGAAGAGGCTCCTCCTCACCGACACCACCATGCGGGATGCCCACCAGTCTAACCTGGCCACCCGGGTCCGCACCTATGATCTTCTGAAGATCGCCGAGCCTACCTCGTTCCTGGGGGCAGGGCTCTTCTCCCTGGAGTGCTGGGGGGGCGCCACCTTCGACGTCTCCATGCGCTTCCTGAAGGAGGACCCGTGGCAGCGGCTCCACAAGCTCTCCGAGGCGATCCCCAACATCCTCTTCCAGATGCTTCTGCGGGGATCCAACGCCGTGGGCTACACCAATTACCCGGACAACGTGGTGCAGCGCTTCGTGGAGGAGGCGGCCTCCTCCGGCGTCGACATCTTCCGGGTCTTCGATTCCCTCAACTGGACCCGCGGCATGGCCGTGGCCATGGAAGCGGTGCGCAAGAGCGGCAAGATCTGCGAGGCTGCCATCTGCTACACCGGCGACATCACCGACCCGACCCGGGACAAGTATCCGCTGGAATACTACGTGAGCATGGCCAAGGAGTTGGAGCGGATGGGTGCCCACATCCTCGCCATCAAGGACATGGCGGGGCTCCTTAAGCCGTTTGCAGCGTACAAGCTCGTCAAGGCCCTCAAGGAGAACATCGGCATCCCGGTCCATCTCCACACCCACGACACCTCATCCAACGGCAGCGCCACGCTCCTCATGGCCTGCCAGGCAGGGGTCGACATTGTCGACGCGGCCCTGTCGTCCCTGTCGGGGCTCACGGCCCAGCCGAACCTGAACGCCCTCGTGGCGGCCCTGAAAGGGACCGAGTGGGACACCCAGTTGGACGAGGAGGGGCTCCAGAAGCTGGCCAACTACTGGGAGACGGTGCGCGACTACTACGCCCCCTTCGAGTCGGGGCTCAAGAACGGCACCGCCGAGGTCTACCACCACGAGATTCCTGGCGGCCAATACTCCAACTACAAGCCCCAGGTGGCGGGGCTCGGGCTCCTGGACCGCTGGGAGGAGTGCAAGGAGATGTACCACAAGGTGAACCTCCTCTTCGGCGACATCGTGAAGGTTACCCCGTCGTCCAAGGTGGTGGGGGACATGGCCATGTTCCTGGTCAAGAACAACCTGGACGTGCAGGATGTCTTCACCCAGGGTAGCGAGCTCGCCTTCCCCGAGTCGGTCGTCGGCATGTTCAAGGGGATGCTGGGCCAGCCCTACCAGGGGTGGCCCCAGGAACTCCAGAAAATCGTCCTGAAGGGTGAGGAGCCCATCACCTGCCGCCCTGGCGAGCTTCTGGAGCCGGTTGACTTTGACGAGGAGCGGCTCAAGGTGGAGGAGAAGGTCGGCCACCCCGTGGACGACAAGTCCCTCATGAGCTACATCCTCTACCCCCATGTCTACCCGGAGTTCCACAAACACCGCCATGAGTACTCCGATACCTCGGTCATCCCGACCCCCATCTTCTTCTACGGCCTGGAGCCGGGGCAGGAGACCTCCATCGAGATCGAACCGGGCAAGACCCTCATCCTCAAGCTGAACGCCATCGGCAAGGTCCACCCCGATGGCACTCGGCACATCTTCTTCGAGCTGAACGGCAACGCCCGGAGTGTGGTGGTCCGCGACCAGTCGGTCCAGACCGACGAGGCGGTGCGGGAGAAGGCCGACAAGGGGAACGCGAAGCATGTCGGCGCTCCCATGCCGGGGAAGGTGCTGAAGCTCAACGTCAAGGCCGGCGACGAGGTCAAGGCGGGAGACGTCCTCATGGTCACCGAGGCCATGAAGATGGAGACTAACATCAAGGCCAAGGAGGACGGCACCGTTGCCGAGGTGAAGTTCAAGGAAGGCGACAAGGTGGAGAAGGAAGACCTTCTCATCGTCATGGCGTAACGAAGGCTGCACTGCTGCTGTGAAAGGAAAAGCGGGCACTCCGGAGGGGGTGCCCGCTTTTTTTTGAGCCCGGGAAGGCGCAAGGGCACTGCGTCTCAAGGCGTCTTGACGTCATAACGTTATGATGTTACCGTGAAGATGATAGCAGGCAGGAGGATGATACATGGCAACGACATCACAGGCGAAGCGGGCGACGGTCTATCTTGATCCCATGCTTCACCGTGCCCTGAAGATCAAGGCTCTGGAGACTTCGCGCAGCATCTCGGACCTCATAAACGAGTCGGTACGGCATTCCCTGGAAGAAGACCGGCTCGACCTTGCCGCCTTCGAGGAACGGGTCGCCGAATCGGTTGTATCCTTCGAGGAGGTCCTCAAGGAACTCAAGCAGCATGGCCGCATATAGGATCGTCCTCAAGAAATCGGCGGCCAAGGAGCTGGAGGCGATTCCGAAGCGGGATCTGGCGAAGGTCGTCGAACGAATCCAGTCGCTGGCCGTGGAGCCCCGGCCCCCGGGCGTTGAGAAGCTCTCAGCCCAGGAGCGATACCGTGTTCGCCAGGGGGATTATCGGATAGTTTACTCCATCGAGGACGACATCCTGACGGTGTGCGTGGTGAAGGTCGGCCATCGGCGGGAAGTGTACCGGTGACGAGGAGATTCCGAGAGCCAAACTGCTCGCGGCGGCATAGAAAGCCAGCAAGAAAAACACTCGAAACCGTCACGGTAACGTGGTATTAAGGGGGAGCCGCCAGAGAGGCGGTTCCCCCTTTTCGATGACGGTTTTACAACTCCGCGAACATACGGGGACTATTCCCAATTTATGGCAAGGAAGGAGAAGCACTCGTGTCCAAGAAACCGGAAGTAACCTTCAAGTACATCTTCACCTACGACTACAACCCGGTCTACGTGAACGGCGCCCACGGCGGCGTCTCTCCCCGGGGCGATCTGGTCGTCAATTTCTACCTGGAGCGGCCGCCGCTCCCCAACGAGATCACCCACGAGGTGAACCCCAACGGCACCATCGGCGCCGAAACCGGCGTGGAGCCCGAGGATTTCGCCCAGAGCCTTGTCCGGTTCATCCCCGCGGGGGTAGTGCTCAACTACCAGACCGCCCGGGAGCTCCACCACTGGCTTGGCGAGAAGGTTCGCGAGCTGGAAACCCTGGAGCAGCACAAGGCAGCCCTGCGCGCAGCGGCCCAGCAGCCGGCCGGTGGCGAGGGAGTGCAGCACTGATCTCGCCGTAACCTTTTACTTAAGTTAGTGGTTGAAACAGAAAAGCCTGCCGGATATCCGGCAGGCTTTTCTGCGTCTGGAAGGGTTCTCGTTACTTCTGGCTCGCCGCCAGGGCTTGGTCCACGTCGGCGATGATGTCGTCGATGTGCTCGATGCCCACGGAGAGACGGATGAGGTCGGGCGTGACGCCAGAGGCGGTCTGCTGCTCGAGTGTCAGCTGGCGGTGGGTGGTGCTGGCCGGGTGGAGGACGCAGCTGCGGGCATCCCCCACGTGAACCACGAGGGCCACGAGCCTGCACGCCTCCATGAACTTCTTGCCGGCCTCGGCGCCCCCCTTGATGCCGAAGGTGAGGACGCCACTGCACCCCAGCGGCAGGTACTTCTGTGCCCGGTTGTGGCTGGCGTGGCTCTTCAGCCCCGGATACTTGACCCAGCTGACCGACGGGTGGCTTTCCAGGAACTGGGCCAGGGCCAGGGCGTTGTCGCTGTGGCGCTGCATCCGGAGCGGCAGGGTCTGGAGGCCGTTGGTGAAGAGGAATGAGTTGAAGGGGCTCGGCGTGGTCCCGATGTCGCGCATGAGCTGGACCCGGGCCTTGATGATGTAGGCCAGGTTGCCGAAGGTCTTCACGTACTGAAGGCCGTGGTAGGAGGAATCGGGCTCGGTCAGCTCGGGGAAGCGGCCGTTGCCCCAGTCGAAGTTCCCGCCGTCCACGATGACGCCGCCGACGCTCGTAGCGAGGCCGTCGATGTACTTCGTGGCCGAATGGACCACCACGTTGGCGCCGTGCTCGAAGGGACGGCAGAGGTAGGGGGTGGCGAAGGTGCTGTCGATGATCAGCGGTACCCCTTTCTCTGTGGCAACGGCGGAGAATTTCTCGAAGTCCAAGACGTTCAGCCCCGGGTTGCCGATGGTCTCGGCGAAGAGGGCCTTGGTGTTGGGGCGGAAGGCGGCGAGGATCTCGTCAGCCGGGGCCTCCGGGTCCACGAAGGTCACCTCGATCCCCATCTTGGGAAGCGTGCAGGCGAAGAGGTTGTAGGTGCCGCCGTAGAGGGTGCTGGCGGTCACGAAGTGCTGGCCCGCCTGGCAGATGTTGAAGATGGAGAGGGTTGTGGCCGCTTGGCCGGCGGAGGTGGCCAGGGCGCCCACGCCCCCCTCCATCATGGCCAGCTTCTGCTCGAAGGCGTCGGTGGTGGGGTTCCCCAGACGGGTATAGAAAAAGCCGGGCTCCTCCAGGTCAAAGAGCTTCGTCACGTGGTCGGCACTGTCGTACTTGAAGGTGGTGCTCTGACAGATGGTGACAACGCGGGGGTCGCCTGCCTTGGGGCTGTACCCCCCTGGATGGCCTGGGTCTCGATTTTTCACGAACTGCTCATGGCGGTCTCCTTTCAACGGTAATGAGGCCGCGATGATAACAGAGAAAAGCCGCACATGGAACGGGGGATTAATGAAGTTCCATCTCCCGCGCTACCTGACCGAGCATCCGGCGGATGGTCCGTTCGTCCACGAAGCTGAAGAGATCCCCCTTGCCGAAATCCACGTCGGTCCAGTCGCGCCAGCTCCGGATGGTGACCGGCACCTCGCTGACCCCGTTCCCCAGGAGCCCGTACAGGATCTGCTCCTGCCCGCCGGCCCGGCGGGGATGCTCCGTTTTGCGAAGATCGAAGTAGACGGCCTGGTCGAACTGGTCTGTGGTGAGATAGATCATGACGCACCTCCCGGTTGTGTGATGATGACAGTAAAACCGATTGGTGCGACACAATAAGTCGTATATTTGATAAACAGTCCCCTCCCCCCTGGCGGGGGAGGGTCAGGGTGGGGGGGAGCTAGCCATGAAATCAACAGAGTTGCAGCTTCACCCACCCCCTAACCCCCTCCCGTCAAGGGAGGGGGAAAACTTGCGTCTTTTTCCGATGGCTTTCACCACGAACGGGAAGACCGTGTTGACCACGATCCGGTACCCTTCGGCCGTGGGATGGATGCCGTCGTCCTGGTTCAGGTTGGCGCGACCAGCCACCCCCTCCAGGAAGAAGGGGACGAGGATAAGGTCATGGCGTCTGGCCACGGCGGGGTAGACGGCCGAGAAGGCGCCGGTGTAGTCGCGCCCCAGGTTCGTGACCATCTTCATCCCTCCCAGGACCACCGTCACGTTACGTTCCTTGAGGATGCGGACCATCTCGTCCAGGTTCTTCTCCGTCACCTTCGGGTCGATCCCCCGGAGGCCGTCGTTGGCGCCGGTCACCAGGATGACGATGTCCGGCTTCAGGGTCAGGACCCAGTTCATGCGGGAAAGGGCGCCGCTGCTCGTCTCGCCGCTGATCCCCGCGTTCACCACCCGCCAGGGGTGGCCGGCCTCCCGCAGCCGCCGCTCCAGTTGCGCCGGGTAGGCGTCGGCCTCGTCAAGGCCGTAGCCGGCGGTGAGGCTGTCCCCCACGGCAACGATGATTCCTTCCTCTGCCGGTGCCGCTTGCTGCTTCGTCGCCGGCTGTCGTGATGTATCCTGACGGTCGCACCCCGCGAGAGCCACCACCGTAAAGACAACCATCACACTTCTCCATAGATTCACGATAACCCCCCGTATTCCGTTTTCATTCCTCCGCCTGCTCCCGCAGGAAGACCACCGGCTTCTTCCGGATGATGGAGAGGGACGCTCCGAGTCCCACGGCCACCACCAGCGCCACCGTGGCCGCCACCAGGGCGATGCTCTCGACGGGGAAGGGATGCCAGGAGACGTCCAGGACCCGGGTGCAGACGATCCAGCTGGCCGTCTGGGCGAGCCCCAGGGCCAGGAGGCCGCTCACGCCGCCGATGATCAGGTTCTCCAGGGCGAAGACCGAGAGGACGAACCGCCCCCGGGCCCCGAGGATGGTGAAATAGACCGCCTCCCGCAGGCGGGCCTGCCGGGTGGCGATGATGGAGCTGACGATGATGAGGGCGCCGGCCACCACGCTGAAGAGGGTGAAGAAGCGGACGATGACCGAGAGCCGCCCCATGACCCGGGCAAAGACCGCCACGGTCTCGGTCAGGTCGAAGATGCTCACGTTGGGGAAGCGGGCCGCGATCCGGTTCTGGAGCGGGGCGATGCCGTGTTTCTCCACCCGCACGGCGGTGAAGAGGGTCTGGGGGGCATCCCTGAGCACCTCAGGCGGGAAGACGAAGTAGAAGTAGGGCTGCACCGCGGCCCGGGTCCGGGTCCGGATGCTTGATATTTTCGCCTCCACCGGCACCCCCTGGATGCGGAAGGTGATGACGTCCCCCACCTGCATGGGGCTCATCTCCACCACCGTGTCCAGGACCGACACCTGGACCCCGCGCCAGTCGGGGCGGAAGAGGCTTTTCCCCGCGATGATCCGCTCGTCCTCCAGGAGGGTGTCCCGGTAGGTGAGGTTGAATTCCCTTGAGAGGTTGTCCCCCCGCTTGCGGCGCTCCGCTTCCCGGTCGATGGCCTGGCCGTTGATGGCCGTCACGGTCCCCCGGATGATGGCGTGGAAGAAGGCCGGCATCCCGAGGGCGCGGCTGAAGGCGTCCTTCTGCCCCGGCTGGATGTCGATGAAGAAGAGGTTGGGGGCGTCGGCGGGGTAGGAACGGATGAAGGAGGCATCCAGGTTCCGCTCAACCAGGGTTATGGCAAAGATCACCGCCAGGGCCGCCGTGAGGGTGACGATGATGGGGCGGGTGGCGCTCCTGGGGCGAAAGAGCCCCCGCAGAGCCTGCCGCGCCGCGAGCCGCCGGGGGCGCGCCTTCCGCAGCAGCCGCAGGACCGCCTCGGTACCGGCCAGGGAAAGGAGGATGAGCCCCGCCACCCCCAGGACGAAGTAGAGGCCGCTCTTCAGCTCCTCCACCTTCCAGAGGACCATGGCCAGGAAGAAGAGGACCACGCCCCCCGCCGTCACCCACACCGGCCGGCTCCGGGCCGTCGGCTCCTCCTCCTTGCCGAAGATGGCGTGGGGTTTCACCTCCCGCAGCTGCCAGAGGGGGAGAAGGGTGAAGAGGGTCACCGTCAGGAAGCCGAGGACGAGCCCCTCCGCCACCGCCGGGGCCGCGATGCGGAACTCCACGGTGGCCGGCAGGAGCCCCCGGAAAAGCTCCGGCAGCACCCCCTGGAGGAGAAAGCTCGCCCCGATACCCAGGGCCGTCCCCGCCGCCCCCAGCACCGACGCCACCGCCACGTAGTGCGCCACCAGGAACCGTCCCGTGGCCCCCAGGGCCTTCATGACGGCGATGGATTCCCGCTGCTCGGCCAGGTAGGCGGCCAGGGAACTCTGGATGCCGATGCCGGCCAGGAGCAGGGTGAAGATGCCGATCAGGTTCAGGAAGAAGAGGAAGTTGTCGAAGAAGCGCTTCACCCTCGATTCGGCGGTGCGGTAGGTGTTGACCCGCTCCCGGTCCCCCAGGGAGGATTTCCGCAACTCCGAGGCGATCCGGTCGGTATCTTTTGGGTTCGCAACCTTCAGGAGGATGGTGTGGTTCACCCGGCTCCCCTGGCCCACAAGGCCAAGAGAGGGGAGGTCGGCGGCGGCCACGAAGAGGCGGGGCCCCAGGGAGAAGACGTCCACGGGCCGGTCCGGCTCCTGGGTCACCAGATCCCGCACCGTGAGGGTGGCGTCACCCAGCCGGAGCCGATCCCCCACCCGGAGGCCGAGCCGGTCCAGGAGGGTCTGCTCCGCGATGACGCTCCCCGGTGCCAGCACCTGCCGGAAGGGGCGCCCCGAAGCCAGCGCCACCGCGCCGTAGAAGGGGTAGCCCGGCTCCACCGCCTTGATGTGGGCCAGAAGGGAGTCCTCCCGCGTCTCCGGGCGCACGATGGAGTAGAACTCCTGGATGCGGGCGCTCTCGGCCCGCCCCGTGCCGACGATCCGCTCCACCGCCGCCGTGAGCCCCGGCGACAGGGGGGAGTGGGACTTCACGATCACGTCCCCCCCGTGGAGCGCCCGGGCGTCCCGCAGCATGGAGGTGTGGACGCTGCGGCCGAAGCCGGCCAGGGAGACGAGGGTGACGATGGAGAGGGCAACGCAGAGGACGAAGATGGCCGACTGGCGGCGGGAGGTGGCGAGCTGGCGGCGGAGGAGGCGGCCGTGGAGCGTCATGGGGAGACGATCCGGCCGTCGTGGAGCCGCACCACCCGGTCGGCGGTGCGGGCGATCTCGGGGCTGTGGGTGACGAGAACGAGCGTGGTCCGCCGCTCCCGGTGCAGCTCCAGGAGGATATCGAGAATCCCCCGGCCGTTCACCGAATCGAGGTTCCCCGTGGGTTCATCGGCGAAGATGATGCGCGGGTCGTTCACCAGGGCGCGGCAGATGGCGCAGCGCTGCCTCTCGCCCCCGGAGAGCTGGTGGGGGAGGCTCGCGGCCCGCCCCGTGAGCCCCACCCGGGCCAGGAGCGCCTCGGCCTTCTCCCGGGCGGCCCCGTCCCCCCGCAGCTCCGCCGGGAACATGACGTTCTCCATGGTCGACAGGGACGGCACCAGGTGGAACGACTGGAACACGAAGCCGAAGGTTTCGTTGCGCAGGGGGGCCAGGTCGTCCTCGGAAAGGTCGGTGATATCACGCCCCTCGATGATGACCCGGCCCGCGTCGGGACGGTCGAGCCCTGACAGGAGCGAGAGGAGAGTGCTCTTGCCGCTGCCGCTCTCCCCTTCGATGACGAGGAACTCCCCCGGCTCCACGGCCAGGGAGACGCTGTCGAGGACCTGGATGCGGCGGTCGCCGACGGTGTAGGTTTTGGATAGGGTGCGGGCTTCGATGATCATGGCTCTTTCATCATAACAGCAGGGGGGGCGGGGGGCAACCGCGCTAACTTACCTCCTTGCCAGCCTCCTTCTGCCACACAGGAAGACGACATAAACTGGATTGTAAATAGTACGCTAGAAGGGTATAGTTAGGCATGCTCTTTGTCGAAACCTCTCTCTTCACCAAACTGTTGCCTGGGTACCTTACGGATGACGAATACCGGGAGTTTCAGGCATTCGTTGCCGAGACCCCGGATGCAGGGGACGTAATCAGGGGTTCCGGTGGTATCCGCAAGATTCGATGGGCGGCCAAAGGCAAGGGCAAGCGCGGAGGAGTCAGGATCATTTACTCCTGGCAACGGGCAGACAGTCACATCTATCTGATAACCCTCTACGCCAAGAACGAGATGGAAGACCTTTCTCCTGCAGAGATCGCGGCACTCAAGAATATGGTGGAGGCATGGAACAGATGAAAAAGCGCAATCTTTTTGAAGAGCTGACGCAGGGCATCGAGGAGATCAACCAGTTTCGGGCGGGCAAGGTCACCTTGAAAACCTATCGGGTGGAGAAGGTGCCAAAAGTTGAGGTAACACCGGAACTCATCAAGGAGACACGGGAACGTCTGAACCTGTCCCGCGCCGTTTTCGCCCATGAACTTCACATCTCTCCCCGGACCCTGGAGAAGTGGGAACAGGGACGTGCCAAGCCAAACGATCAGGCAGCTACCCTTATCCTTCTTGTCCGGAAGTATCCGGACACCCTGGAGCGTCTGAAGAAGCTGGCGGCTTAACGATGTAGACCTACCCATTACAGGCTGTCGATGTCCATTGCCTTTAATTTCTGTTCCCGTGCGGCCTTTAGCAACTTCCCATCTTCGGACACGAGAATCGGTTCTCCAGCGTCAAGGCGAGCAAACATTCCTCGCTTCAAAGTTATCAGCTGTAGAGCGTCGGAAAGGTCAATTTTGTGACTCGCCGCGATTCTTTCAGCTTCATTGAACGTTGCTCTGTCCGCTAACGGTATTTCGTCGAGTTGGATAATGCCGTCTTCTACCATTGCGCAAAGGTCTTGGCAGGCTGAGAAGTATTGCTCGCTGGAAATATGGTCTGGTCGTTTTTGGTTGGCCCATTTACATTTCAGGACGCCAAGCGCCTCGTAGAAGCAAAAAGTCGTACTGGCGCATACAACCCCAGTCTGGAAAAAATAGTTCCTCAGTTGATTAGACCGGGACTCTTCGATCACAAGTTTTACAAGACAATTTGCGTCAAGGTAATGAAGTTTGATCATTTTTCCCTCACGTATTTCACCTATCCGTCCGTTCTCTTCACTCAGGTTCAAAACGAACCGTACCTCGCCACCAACTCCCGCGCCACCGCGAAAATCCCGATGCCGGTCGGGCAGACCGCATCGCAGCGCCCGCAGATGAAGCAGCTGATCTCCCCCCACCGCTCGGGGTCGGCGGCAAGCTTGTGATGGATGCGGCGGCGGGTGCGGAGGGCCTCGGTGCCGAGGGGGTTGTGGCCGCTGGCCTCGCGCATGAAGCCGTCCAGCTGGCAGGAGTCCCACATCCGGCTCCGTTCCACCCGCTCGGCGTAGCGCCAGTCCTGGACGCCGAAGCAGGTGCAGGTGGGGCAGGCCAGGTTGCAGCCGGTGCAGGCGATGCAACGGTCGCCAATCTCGGCCCAGAAGGTGTCGGGAACGCGGTCGGTCCGAATCAGTTCAGAAGCCCGGCGGATAAGGTCCTCGTTTACGTCCACCAGTGCCGCCGATTCCTCCCGTATCCGCTCCAGCGCCCCATCGGGGGCGAGCTCAGGCAATCCAGCGACAATCGCCTCGCCAGCCACAGTGTAGGGAACGACCAGCCACCGGGCGCGATCCGCCACCAGCTCCAGGTCGCAGTCGCCGCCGGCGCAGGGTATCAGGGAGCCCCCCGGGCCGCAATGGCCGGAGACGCCGACGATCACCGCTCCCTGGCGGCGGCGGAAGTAGATATCGTCCCGCCAGCCGTCGGCAAAGAACCGGTCGATAAAGCGGAGGCAGGCGAGGTCGCGGTGGGTGAAACCGGCAACCAGGAGCGGTTTTTCCGGAGCCGGGGGGGTGGATACCGTTCCGTCGGCGGCGGTGAACACTCCCCCCTCGTGGGGGAAGAAGGCCGCAGTCGGCTTCCCCGGCAGCGGGCCGCCGTGGAGGGCCAGGGGGCCGTCGCCGGGATGGCCGAGGGTTCGGGTCCCGTCGGGGAGGAGGATGGGGAGGCGGACCTCGTGGGTCGCTTCCAGGGATGCGAAGAAGCGGGCGAGCTGTTCGGGGGAAAGGTATTTCATGGCGCCCTCCGGACCCGCACTGCGCAGACCTTGAATTCGGGGATGGAGGATTCGGGGTCGAGGACGTTGTTGGTGAGGGCGTTGGCTGCCCCTTCGGCAAAATGGAACGGCATGAAGACCACGCCGGGAACCACCATCTCCGTCACCCGCGCCTGGGCCTGCACCTCGCCCCGCCGGCTCGCCACCAGCACCTGGTCCCGCTCCCGCACCCCGAGGCGGGCGGCGTCGTCCGGGTTGATCTCCACGAAGGAGCGTCGCTCCTCCCGGTCCAGGAGGTGGGTCCGCCGGGTCATGGTGCCGGTGTGCCAGTGGAAGTAGGTGCGGCCGGTGGTGAGCACGAAGGGGTAGTCGTCGTCGGGAAGCTCTGACGGAGGCCGGTAGGGGGCCGGGCTGAACCGCCCCGGGCCCCGGGTGAAACGGCCCACGTGCAGGATCGGGGTGCCGGGATGACTGCGGTCGGGGCAGGGCCACTGGAGGCCGTGGGGATCGAGGCGGTCGTAGCCGATGCCGCCGTAGATGGGGGTGAGGGAGGTGATCTCGTCCATGACTGCCGATGGGTCGTGATAGCGCATCCCGCCGTATCCGGCGCGCTCCGCCAGGGCGCGGATGATCTCCCAGTCGGCGCGGGCCTCTCCCGGCGGCTCCACCGCCTTTCTCACCCGCTGCACCCGCCGCTCGGTGTTGGTGAAGGTCCCCTCCTTCTCGGCGAAGCAGGCGGCCGGGAGCACCACGTGGGCAAGGGCGGCGGTCTCGGTGAGGAAGATATCCTGTACCGCCAGGAAATCGAGGCTCTCCAGCGCCCGCCGCGCATGCCCCTGGTCCGGGTCGGAGAGGGTCGGGTTTTCCCCCAGGATGAACATCCCCTTGAGCCCTCCCTCGGCGGCGGCGTCCATGGCCCTGGTGAGGGGAAGCCCCGGCTTTTCCGGAAGCGCTTCCACTCCCCAGGCGCGGGCGAACTTCTCCCGGACCGCCGGGTCGGCCACCTTCTGGTAGCCGGTGAGGACGTCGGGGAGCGCCCCCATGTCGCACCCACCCTGGACGTTGTTCTGCCCCCGCAGGGGATTGACGCCGGTGCCGGGACGCCCCAGGTTGCCGGTCAGCATGGCCAGCGCGGCGCAGCAGCGGACGTTGTCGACGCCGTGGCTGTGCTGGGTGATCCCCATGGAGTAGACGATCATCGCCGTCTTTGCCGAAGCGAAGAGCCGCGCGGCGGCGACAATCTCCCCCGGGTCCAGGCCGGTGACGGCGGCGGCCCGCTCTGGGGTCCAGTCGGCCACCGCAGCCGCCAGGGCAGGGTAGTTCTCGCAGCGGGACGCGATGAACTCCCGGTCCTCAAGCCCTTCGGCGATGATGACCTGCATCATAGCGTTGAGGAGCGCCACGTCGCTCCCGTTCCGATGGCGCAGGTGCAGCTCGGCATGGCGGGCGAGGCGGATGCGGCGGTTGTCGGCGACGATGAGTCGCGCGCCGCTCCGGGCGGCCTTCAGGATGCGGGAACCGATGAGGGGGTGCTGCTCGGTGGTGTTGGAGCCGATGACCAGGATCACCTCGGCCTGATCGACACAGTCGATGGAGTTGGTCATGGCCCCGGAGCCGAAGGTCTCGGCCAGCCCCACCACGGTGGAAGAGTGGCAGAGCCGGGCGCAGTGGTCGATGTTGTTGGTGCCGAACACCCCCCGCGCCAGCTTCATCAGCAGGTAGTTCTCCTCGTTGGTGGCCTTGGCCGAAGAGGCGAACATGATGGAATCCGCCCCGTGGCGCCCCTGGATCTCCCGCAGGCGCTCCGCCACCAGGCCCAGGGCCTCGTCCCAGGAGGCGGGGCGCAACTCTCCGTCACGGCGGACCAAGGGGGTTGTCAGGCGGTCCGGGTGATGGACGAAGGCGAAGGCGTTCCACCCCTTGATGCAGAGCCCGCCGCGGGCTACCGGATGGGTCACGCTCGGTTCGACCCCGACGAGGCGCCCGCCGTCGCTGACGAGGTAGAACATGCAGCCGGTGCCGCAGTAGGGGCAGACGGTGAGAGTACGCTTCATAACGCACCTTTGAGATTTTCGATTTCATTCAGCCAGAACACTGGTCCGTCCTGGCAGCAGTAGAGGTGCTCGATGGCACAGTGGCCGCATTTCCCCACGCCGCAGCGCATGTGGCGCTCCAGGGAGACCACGATCCGATCGGAGCCGAGCCCCTTCTTCCGCAGTTCCTCCACCACGGCCCGGTACATCACCGGCGGGCCCACCAGCACCGCCACGGTCCGGGCGGGATCGAACTCCAGGGGTGGGATGAGGGAGGTGACCAGGCCGACCCCGCCGCTGTAGCAATCCCCCTCCGTGATCCGGTCCACCGTGCGGCTGCAGGCAAAGCGGGCCGACGCCTCCCACGCGGCCAGATCATCCTTGAAGAGGGTATCCGCCGGGCTCTTGGCCCCGTAGAGGATGGTGAGAGCGCCGAACTCCTCCGGACGGTCCTCGCAATACTGGATCAGCGACCGCATCGGCGCCAGTCCGCAGCCGCCCGAGACCAGGAGCAGGTCTTTCCCCCGGAGCCGCGGCAGATCGAAGGGGCGGCCAAAGGGGCCGCGGATGCCGATGACATCCCCCACCTTCAGTTCATGCATGGCGGCAGTGAGAGTGCCGGCCCGCCGCACCCCCATCTCGAACCAGCCGTTGCGGGTCGGCGACGACGCCACCGAGAGGGGGGCCTCCCCCCACCCCAGGAGGGATACCTGTACGAACTGGCCCGGGAGATGGCTGAGGGGCTTCCCATCGGTAAGACGGAGGCGGAAGAGTTTCTCGTGGGGGGTCAGGTCGCTGACCGCGATGATCTCGCAGTCGACCGGCAGGTAGAGGGAGGGGGGAGCGGGATGTGGTGATGATGGGTGCATAGCGGGCATATCCGGAACTCCGGCCATGGTAAGAAAATCAGCCCGTCACGGGCCGGTGATTTCCTCCACCGGCAGAATCTGCTTGAAGTGGCGAACTGTCAGAACGGCAATCTCAGCCGATCCCAACCGGTAGATAATCCGGTAATTGCCGAAGACGAGCTCGCGGAGATCACGCCGCCTGACCTCGGGGACCAGACGGCCGCTTTCGGGAAAGAGGGCCGTCGGCCAGACCTTGTCAAAGACGGCCTTTACCCACTGTTCCGCTGCGGCCGGGTTGTCCTGGGCGATGTAGCCAGCAATCTCCTCTACCCGATCGACGGCCAGTGGCGACCAGACGACCTTCATTGGGCGATTCGCCCGAGGATGTGGGAGAGAGCTTCGTCATGGGGAATTCCCTGTCCGTCGTCTACCTGACGTTCGGCGCACTGAAGTTCCTCCAGGAGGTCAAGGCGCTCCATGAGCCCCTCGTATTCCGCCACGTCCATGAGCACCGCAGCGCTCTTGCCACGATGGGTGATGACCATGGGACGCCGCGTACGGTGAACCTGCTGGATGAACGATGCGGCATTGGCGCGGAACTCGGAGAGGGGTTTGATGTCCTGATCGATATTGAGGCGCGGCATCGGAATGCTCCTTTTTTGTACTGAATAGCTTACGTTTAACCATACAATAAAACGTCAGGTTAAACAACCGCACGAGAAGAAAAGGGGAGCCGTTGCTGGCTCCCCTTCTGAAAAAAGTGCTACTCCCCGACGCAAGGAACGCGCTTTACCGTTACCGAACCGCGCCAGCACGTCGCCGGTTTCCTGACCCTCCATGGTCCGATTGCCAAGCAAAACCGAATGGCCGCTCCAAGTATACCGATCCATCCCGTCCATATGTGTATCGGTGATGGCTGGAAAGGCATTCCCGGCATTTTCCCGTGAGAAGGGAGCGACGCAGCTCTTGACAATGGCTTTTGTCCCGTTCATGGTCAGGGCATCATCGGAAGGAGGAGGATCATTCCATGGACTACCAGGTAGGAACCCCGGGGCGCATCGTGGTGGCCCGGTTCAATCACGGCGAGGACGTCCTGGCCGGACTCGAGGAAATCGCCCGCACTGAGGGACTCCGCGCCGCCGCCTTCCACCTCGTGGGGGCACTCAAGGGGGGGCGCTACGTGGTGGGGCCGGAGGCGGAGGAGTTGCCGCCGGTACCGGTCTGGAGGCATCTCGCCGAAAGCCACGAGGCGGTGGGGTTCGGCACCATTTTCTGGGAGGGGGACCGGCCGAAGGTCCACTTCCACGGCGCCTATGGCAAGGGGGACACGGTCCGGGTCGGCTGCCTGCGGGAGGCCTCCGAGGTGTTTCTGGTCCTCGAAGCGGTCATCACCGAGATCACCGGGGTCACGGCCATTCGGGAGCTGGACCCCGCATCGGGGATGGTGCTGCTGAAGCTGTGAGTTGCACAAATATTTTGAAGGGGCGAAAACCATGCTAAGACACCTCATGAGCTACACGGTCCTGATACCGGCATCCCTTATACTGGGGCTGGCGCCGTTCCCCTTTGCCCCGGAGCCCCACCTGGTTGAGAAGTCGCGGATGTTCATGGCCGGCACCCTGACGAGCCCCGTCGACATCTTTGATGTGGTCTGGCATGCGTGGCCCCTGGCGCTCCTCGGCTTCAAGGCTGGGCGCGACCTGGGGGAGCGCATGCTCGGCAAAAGGGAGGAACCATGAAAAAGAGGGCATCCTCCGACGCGCCGCTGGTCTGGTCGTCGGAGCACGGGAGGGTCTGTCCGGGGTGCGGCAAACCGATGTCGGGGTGCGTCTGCAAAAAGAAGCAAACACCTTCGGCCGGCGACGGCATCGTCCGGGTCCGCCGCGAGTCCAAGGGGCGCGGCGGAAAGACCGTGACGGTGGTGACCGGCGTTCCCCTGGGGAGTGACGGGATCACGGCGCTGGCCGGTGATCTCAAGCGTCGCTGCGGCACCGGGGGGACGGTGAAGGAGGGGAACATCGAGATCCAGGGGGATCATGCGGATCTCCTGGTGGCGGAGCTGGCGAAGCGGGGCTACACCGTGAAGCGGGCGGGTGGCTAGCATGAGGCGCTGGCTCGTGCTCGCGGCGGGAACCCTGGCGGTCTTCGGGGCCCTGGGGCTGGCCCGCTTCGGCTACTCGGTGGTGCTGCCGGCCATGCAGGCGGGGCTCTCGCTCGACAACACCGGGGCCGGCATGCTGGCCACGGCCAACCTGGCCGGTTACCTGGCCCTCTCCGCCGTGGGCGGGGCCCTGGCGGCCCGCTTCGGGCCGCGGGTGGTGATCGCCCTGGGGCTTGCCGTGGCCGGCGGCGGCATGTGTCTCACCGGCACTGCCGACGGATTCGCCACGGCCGCCCTCTGGCGCTGCCTGACCGGCCTGGGGAGCGGCGCCGCCAACGTGGCGGTCATGGGGATGTGGGCCGGCTGGTTCCCTCCCCACCGGCGGGGGCTCGCCTCGGGCATCGCAGTCACCGGGTCGTCCCTGGCGCTTATCACCGCCGGGCCCCTGGTGCCCCGGATCATTGCCTCCTTCGGGGCAACGGGGTGGCGGGTTTCCTGGTACGTCTTCGGGGCGGCGACGCTCGTGATCGCCCTCCTCTGCCTCATGGTCATCCGCAGTGGTCACCCGGCAGAGGGGGTGAACCTGGGGACCGCCTACGGGGCGCCGTCACCGGCTCCCGCCGGAGGCCTCCGGTGGGGGCTCGTCTACCGCTCCGGGGCCGTCTGGCACCTGGGGCTCGTCTACATCGCCTTCGGCTTCTCCTACATCATCTACATGACCTTCTTCGTCAAGCGCCTCGTGGCCGAGGGGGGCTACAGCCGGGAAGCCGCCGGCTCCCTCTTCATGGCCATGGGGTGGGCGAGCCTCGTCTGCGGGCTCCTCTGGGGGGCGGTTTCGGACCGGATCGGCCGTCGGGGGGCCCTGGTCATCGTCTCCCTGATCCACACGGTCTCCTTCGCCCTCTTTGCCCTTCTCCCAACCCCTGCCGGCTTCACCGCTTCCGCCATCCTCTTCGGCATCTCCGCCTGGAGCATCCCCGCCATCATGGCCGCCGCCTGCGGCGACATCCTCGGCCCGCGCCTGGCGCCGGCGGCCCTCGGCTTCATCACCCTCTTCCTCGGGGTGGGGCAGGTGCTTGGCCCGGCAGTGGCCGGAGCCATGGCCGATGGGGCCGGCTCCTTCGCGCCGGCGTTCCTGCTGGCGGCGGCAGTGGCATTCCTGGGGGCCCTGGGGGCGGCGACCCTGCGGCCGGCGCCGCTTTCCCCTCGTGAGGAGGGCGCACCATGAACACCTGCCGCATCGGCATAGACCTGGGGGGAACCAAGATCGAGGCGGTACTCCTCGGTCCCGGGGGCGAGGTGCTTTTCCGGCGGCGGATTCCGTCTCCGGCCGGCATGGGATACGAAGCGGTCGTCGCCACCGTGGGGGGGCTGGCCCGCGAGGCGGCAGGCCGGGTTCCGGATGGAGCCCCTTGGACCGTAGGCATTGGCATTCCCGGTTCCGTCGACGCGGTCACGGGGCTCGTCCGCAATGCCAACTCCACCTGCCTCATCGGCAAGCCGCTCCAGCGCGACCTGGAGTCTCACCTGGGGCGCCCCGTTGCGCTGCGAAACGACGCTGACTGTTTCACCATGGCCGAGTGCCGGATGGGGGCAGGGCAGGGGTACGGCCTCGTCTTCGGCGTCATCATGGGGA
This sequence comes from Geobacter sp., assembly GCF_030834625.1. NCBI lineage: Bacteria > Pseudomonadati > Thermodesulfobacteriota > Desulfuromonadia > Geobacterales > Geobacteraceae > Geobacter > Geobacter sp. Next base: position 1,934 of record NZ_JAUQXO010000088.1, on the reverse strand, counting down.
CCGGCTGCGGCGGCGGGATCTGTATTGACGGCGAGGTGCGCGAGGGGCCCCACCGGATTGCCGGCGAGTGGGGGCACCTTTCGGTTGATCCCGCCGGTGCCCCCTGCTACTGCGGCAACCGGGGGTGCGTGGAGACGAAGATCAGCGGCTCCGGCGTGGAGCGGGCCTTTCTCGCCGGCCATGGCGAACGGCTCACCATGGAGGAGATCGTCCGGCTGGCCCGCACGGGAGAACCCCGCTGCGCCGGCGCCTTCGACCGGTTCCTGGACGACTTCGGCCGCTGCCTCGGGGGGCTCGTCTCCATCCTCGACCCCGATGCCGTGGTCCTTGGCGGCGGGCTTTCCAATATTGAAGAACTCTATACCGTCGGCGTCGAGCGAGTGCGCCGGTATGCATTCCACGATGCGCTGCGGACGCCGATCCTCAGGAACCTGCTGGGTGATTCGGCCGGGGTCTTCGGTGCCGCGTGGATCGGGAGGTGACACCATGAAACGTATCTGCGTCTTCTGCGGCTCCAGCCCGGGGAGGAACCCGGCCTATCGGGACGCCGCGGAGGCATTGGGCCGGCTCCTGGCCCGGGAAGGGATAGGTCTCGTCTACGGCGGGTCGAGCGTCGGTCTCATGACGGCCGTCGCCGACGCGGCCCTGGCGGGCGGCGGCGAGGTCATCGGCGTCATCCCCCATTCTCTGGAGGTGAAGGAGATCGCCCACCCGGGGCTCTCGGCGATCCACGTGGTGGGCTCCATGCACGAGCGCAAAGCCCTCATGGTCGAACTGGCCGACGGCTTCGTCGCCCTTCCCGGCGGCATGGGAACCTTCGACGAGTTCTTTGAAGTGGTCACCTGGGCCCAGCTCGGCATCCACGTCAAACCATGCGGCCTTCTGAATGTTGGGGGGTACTACGACCGGCTGACCGCGTTTCTCGACCACGCCGTGGCCGAGCGGTTTGTGAAGGGAGAGCACCGGGAGATGATCGTCGTGGAAGAGAAGCCCGAGGAGCTGCTGGAGCGCTTCCGCGCCTACCGGTCGCCGGTGGTGGAGAGGTGGCTTGACCTGGGAGGTGTCTGATCTCTCCGGTTCTTGCTCTGCGTCAACAGCAGGGGAAAACTGCATTCGGAATCAGAGCCTGGCCGGAAATCTTTCAATATGCCTGAACGGGATGTTGGCCAGTGGCGGTTTTTTATCTAATTAAGGCAGTTACGGCAATAGTGTTTTTGATGCATGGAGAGGGTAAAAGACTTAATGGGTTGTTGGCCGGGTCTGATCAATAACGAGTTATGCTAATAAGGAAGAGAGAAAATGAAGGAAGAAATCCTCATAGGTTTAGGCGGAATTATTTTGTCTGGATTGACATATTTTGCCGGGGTTAAAAGGACCGAGAAAAAGTATCTTCAGACAGAAAGGCAAACTAGGATTCAAAGCGTTCTTGAAAAATACCTGCAGTTTCTTAGAACAAACACAACTGGCGGCTTTGATGGGCTTCAAAAATCAGGAATAGCTACGCTTGCTTCCAATGATGAAATATTTGAATTGATAGACCTAATTGTGAAACATGGAAAAGGTCATCCCTTTGGAAGTTATTCCGAAATGCTAAAGTCAGAAGATTTGAAGGCACTATTTGATTATTCTGTAAGAAATAATGTCAATTTTTTCCGAACGCCACTTGAAGAAGTTATAGAAAAATACAAATCCGCATAACCAGGGGGTGGTGCTGGATGCCGCAAAAGACGCGGCACCGCACACCCCCTGAACCGTTAAGCGTTTCTGCGCGCGAGGGTATTCATTATGAGACACCGAAGTTTGACACTTTGCAGGACACAACTGTCGCACAATCAGCAAGTTAGCTGATTTGGCCTCCGGTTTTTTACACTACAACGTCCTTAAGCTGGCTTGGAATCGGCTTGACTCCCAGCTTTTGCAGTAGCTCCTTCTGT
>NZ_JAUQXO010000087.1:0-19816 GCF_030834625.1 Geobacter sp. | reverse complement strand
AATACATCGAGATATTCTACAACCGCCAACGACGCCACTCGCGCCTTGGCTATCTGGCCCCGGCCGTGTTTGCCCTGAACTTCTGCACAAACACGGCCGCCGCTTGAGTTGGGAGTGTCTACTATTGACAGGACACCTCATGAATTATGAGGGCAGAAACCGGTTTAACTCGATGAAGGAGTTGAACGAGATGTTCAACCTCTACTGGCGGCGGGTGGTGCCGCTGGGGCAGACCAGCAGCATCGCCGAACTTTATGAGGGAACTGCATGAACAGAGCCGATAACGCAATTGTCCTCTATCAGACTCCGGACGCGGGTCATCGACGATTACGCCTACGCTCTGGCAACCCTAGACCGCTACGACCACGGTCCCTTCCTGCTCGCGATCTCTGCGGCAGGAGTACATCCCCCTTCAGAGCGCGATCACTGGCCGGCACCGGAGTATTTAGCAGCGCATCGGCGGGAATGGCGGTTGTGACCCCCCTCAATCCCCCCTATTTCATAGGGGGGAAGCGAACGACGTGAGCAGGGGGGTGGTATTCCTATTTCACAAGGAGACACCATGAACATTGTCGCGATCATTGCCAGCCCCCGAGGGATGAAGGGAAATACCGGGCGGTTGCTGGAAGAGGTCCTGTCCGGAGCAAGGGAAGCCGGGGCTGAGACGGAAATTCTTTCCCTTTCTACCCTGAAGGTGCAACCGTGCGTCGGATGCGATCTCTGCCACAAGACGGGTACCTGCTCCATAGGGGACGACTACGAGGGGATCAAGGAGAAACTCCTTGCCTGCGACGGTTTCATCCTGGCCAGCCCCAATTACATTTTCAGCGTCACTGCCCAGATGAAGGCGCTGTTCGACCGTTGCTGCGGTCTGATTCACTGCATGGCCCTGGAGGGGAAGTACGCGGCCGTCGTGGAAACATCCGGGGGCGGCGAGGACGCGGAGGTGATTTCATACATGGAGCGGGTCGTCAACACCCTGGGGGCAACCTCCGTCGGCGGCATCGGCTCCCCCATTGCCGGCATCAGAGCCTTTCCCGATGAGGCGCACCTTTATGACCAGGCCCGCACCCTGGGTCGCGAACTTTGCCGCTGCATCAGGGAGAAGCGGCGGTTCCCGGAGCAGGAGCCCTTTCTCGGCGCATTCCGGGAGAGGATGTCGGGGCTGGTTGAATTCATGGAGGAGTGCTGGGTGTTCGAGCGTGATTACTGGCGGGACAGAAACGATAGTGGCATCGGCCATGTTCGAAGTGCAGTACAACGATGAGATGGAGGCGGAAATTCAGCGCCTCGAGGCGAAGAACCGTGCCGTCGCCGCCGGCCATACGGGCAAGTGGCCATACAAGCAAATAGCTGTTTTGTGTATAGTATGTCCAAAAAATATGGACATACTATGCTTAAAATTGCTATATTGCTGTCATCACACCGGAGATGGTGATCATGACGAACGCCCTGTTGCTCAAAAGCATCCCCTATGAGGAGTTTGACTACCAGACTCTGCTGGATGCCGTTCATGGGTATGCCCGGCCACGGATGAAAATATCCGGGATGCTGGCCAAGGGAGATATGATCCGGGTCAAGAAGGGGCTCTACATCCTCGGCGAACCGCTGCGTCGGCGGCCCTTCTGCCGGGAACTGCTCGCCAATCTCATCTATGGCCCATCCTATGTTTCCCTCGAATACGCCTTGCACTATCACGGCCTGACCCCGGAGCGGGTTGAGGCGCTGACCTCGGTTACCTGTGGGCGGTCACGGACCTTCGATACCCCGGTCGGTACTTTTTCCTATCGAATGATCCCGCTGGAAGCCTTTCGCACCGGTATGGACCGCGTTGAACTGGATGATGGTCGTTCCTTCCTCGTTGCCATTCCGGAAAAGGCACTTGCAGACCGGATCGTTGCCGACCGGGGCGCCGGTATCTCCACACAGAAAGAGTTGCACGACTATCTGCTATCCAGCCTTCGCATCGACCCCGCCAGTCTCCGTGAACTCGATCCGGTCCGTGTTGCGGAGATTGCCCGTGTTTACCGATCCCGCAGAGTAAAGCTGTTGGCCGATCTGATCAGCCGCCTGAGAAAAGGAATACGATGATGCATGAGGCCGTGACCCGCATGCTTGCCAGATACGAACCGAAGAGTGTTGACGACTCGGTCAGGGCTCTTCGGGAGATTATTCAGGAGGTGGCACTGCTCGGACTCTGGCGGTCAAAGTTTTTCGAACATGCTGCGTTCTACGGCGGCACCGCTCTTCGTATACTGTACGGACTCGATCGGTTCTCCGAGGATCTGGATTTTTCGCTGCTTGAACCGTCACCTGATTTCAATCTTGCGCGTTATACAGCATCACTTGAGGAAGAATTGTTGGCATTCGGCTTCAACGTCCGGGTGGAAATGGTCGACAAGGCCGTGGAATCTGCGGTTCAGTCTGCGTTTCTCAAGGCGAACACCCGTAACGAACTCCTGGTCATCGAGACTGGTGAAGAGCTTGCCGGTCAGGTTTCCGCTGGACAGGTGCTGAAGGTGAAGATCGAGGTGGATACGGACCCGCCACCCGGGTTTACCACCTCGACCCGCTATCTGCTGCAACCGATACCCTTTGCCGTTCGGAGTTATTCGCTCCCGGACCTGTTTGCCGGCAAGATGCATGCACTCCTCTTCCGCAAGTGGAAAAACCGGGTCAAGGGGCGCGACTGGTACGATTTTGTCTGGTATGCAGCCAACCATCCGCAGTTGAATCTTGCCCACCTTGAGCAAAGGATGCGACAGACCGGTCATTGGAGCGGGGAACTGTCACTTTCTCCTGCAGCGTTTAGTGAGCTGCTGTTTGATACCATTGACCGGCTTGATGTCAATCAGGCACGTAAAGACGTGGCGCCATTCGTCAAGGATCAACAGGTGCTCACTCTCTGGTCGCACGACTTCTTCCGAGATGTTGCGAGACGAATTCAGGTTGAAGGGTAACAACCTATGCCTTCACGGCAAGTATCACGCTCGACGCCTTGAAGAGCGCGCTGACCTCGTCACCCTCCTTCAGTTCCATGCTCTTAACGCTCTCTTCGGTGATGATCGACGACACCGTCAATCCTCCCGCAAGAGCAAGGCTTATTTCGGCGTTTACCTGGCCATGCCTGATACCTTTGACAGACCCTGCGAGTACGTTGCGCGTACTGAATTTCAGATCCTGTGCCCCTTTGGCAATGATCACGAGTGGCGCCTTGATGATGGCATAGGAGTCGGAACCGGTCTTGAGTCCCAGATTCTCCAGGCTTTCATTGGTAATGACCGCTATGATCCTGTTCCCGCCCGGCAAGGCAAGTTCAACCTCGGAATTTATGGCTCCCCGTTTAATTCCGGCTACGGTGCCCGGAAAACAGTTTCTGGCACTGATCTTCATATGCTGCCTCCCTGCTGCTTGATTTCACTCCTATTATTGAAGTATGCAGCAGTTTCTGAAGACGTCAAGCACGAGAAATCCAGGCAAATCGTAGCGTCAGAGAAAATCAGATCACTACCTCTTCTACCTCCATATCAAGCAGGTTTATGGCGAGTTTGCGCCCTTTTCCCTGCCTTCCCACGCCAAGAAGAACCTTGCAGGTTTCCGCTACCTCCAGGCTGGCGATCACCGCCGGAGTAAACGAGGGATTGCCGAGCTTTTTCTCGATCCCCGTCCCCCCTTCACGGCCCGCGTAGAGCTGTTGCAGCGTTCTTTCTCCGGGCAGTTGGGTAAATACCTGGCCGTACCAGCCGCCAATGGCGCCATGCACGAAGGGTATACCCATTTCGCCGCAGACCTCAGCCAGTTCCAGGCGGACCGTAACCGAATCCAATGCATCAACCGCAACGTGAGAATCCCGGAGAAGTTCCGACCCGTTTCCCCTGGTGAATGTTTCCCTGAGCGGAATCAGGGTGACCGCCGGATTAATCTGCGCAATCCGCGCCGCAGCCGCCTCGACCTTGACTTGGCCCAGCTGGCCGGGACTGGAGAGGAGCTGACGGTTCAGATTGTGTTCGACGAAGATGTCGGGATCGATGGCGACAATCGTCCCGACGCCCAGGCGGGCCAGTTCCTCGATGATGTACCCCCCCAGCCCGCCGCAGCCGATGACGGCAACCCGGCTCCGGAAGAGGCGGAGCTGCTGCCCGGTCGTGAGCATCTCGCGGTTGCGCTGGTAACGGGCCGGCAGGAGTCCGAGCTCCAGGATCGCCCCTTCGGCCTCGGCAAGGGTGAGAGTGAAACGCTCAGTCATTTCCACCTGGCATCGCCACGGCACCAGATCCCCCTCTGCGTGTTGCCGTATATACTCTTCGAGGGATTGCATCTCATCCCCCCCCCAGAAGAGGGAAGAGGGCCAGGGTGTCCCCTTCGGCAAGCCGGTGGTCGAGCTTCACATGGCGGCTGTTGACCATCATGATCCCCACTTCATTTTCGGGGAGGCTCAGTTCCCTGACCACGTCGGCGACCGTGGTCCCTTCCGGGTAATCGCGCGATTCGATGCTGAAGCGACCGATACGAAAGGTTGCAAACAGTTTGACGGTTACGTTCATGTCTGTCACCTGAAGTTGACCGTGAGGCGCACGGTCCCGCCCGTGCAGAAGGGATTTGTTGCCCGAAGGAGTCCGGAGCCCACCGGCGTGCCGTTGAGAACGGCACTGTCGCACGCTTCCCAGAAGGTTTCGTCACGATCCCGAAAAAAGGCGGTTACCTCTTCGCAGCTCATCAGCAGGCCGCGTTTCAGAAACTCGGGTCCCAGTTCGGGAAGGAGGATGTTGAAGAGCTTGACCCGCACCGTGCCGATCCGGTCGGTGGCGCCGGTGGCGGTTTCCTGATGGGTCATGCTGCTGCGCATTGCGGCCAGGTGCCCGCCACGCCGCATGGTTGCCCCGACCAGTCCGGGCATGGCGCCCGAAAGGGCTACGGTTGCACCATCCCTGACTATGGCTGAGTTAACGTTGTCGGTTGCTTTTGAGTCAAGGAAGATGGTGGTGATCCGCGAGGCCACATACTCGGGCGCAATTCCCCACTGACGGCAGAGGAGGCGTTCGAGTGTGCATCCCACGTGGGCCGTGACGAGAAATCCCCGCTGGAGGAGTGGAAAGAACTCACTGGCCAGGGCGGGGGGAAGCGTGAGGGTGAGGCGAGTGAGAGGAGCTTCCATGGTCAGGCCTTCTCCCTTCGACGGATTAATATCACGTGGGGGCGGAACTGCCGCTCCGCCCCCACATGCTTCCTACCAGTTGAATACGTCGTCCAGTTCCTCATCCTTCATCATGAAGGTCTGGTTGTGGGGTGCGACCGGCTCGGTGTAGAAGAAGCGCGGCAGCCGATCGTGCTGCTTGCTGAAGCCGGCCCGGGTGTTGAAGTCCCGCTCGGCTGAGAGGACTTTTTTGCCGAGGGCTACCACGTCATCGCCGGTCATGGTGATGCCGTGGAACGAGCCGAGCATGTCGAGGAGCGCCTGGAAGGTCTCCGGCTGGTCCATGATGGCAAAGGCGATGAAGAGGCACATGCCGGTGGAGTCGATGGCGGCGGTGGCGATCTGCAGATTGCGCGACAGCTCGATCTGCCCCTCGGTCTTTAACGGATCCACGTCGCCGCCCACCTTGAGGATGTTGGTGGCAATGGCGTAGCCCGCGGTGTGATCGGCACCCTGGGTGCTCGTGGCATAGGTGACGCCGATCCCCTGGATGGGGCGGGGGTCGTAGGCGGGGAGCGCCTGGTCCTTGACCACCGGCACCCGCTCCACGCCGAACACCTTGCCGGTTACGGCGGCGCCGCTGCCGAGGATGCGCCCCAGCGGTGTCCCCTTGCCGACCTCCTCCATGAGCCGGATGGCCCCCTCGCGGTCACCGAACTGAATGACTCCCGCATCCATGGCCACCCCGATGGTGACCCCCATCTCGATGGTGTCGACGCCGATATTGTCGTCCATGAAGTCGAGGCGGGCGATGGTGTCCAGGTCGTCGATGCCGCAGTGCCCGCCATGGGACCAGACCGTCTCGTATTCAGGCTGCTTGGTGAGGTAGTGGCCGTCCTTGTCGTTATAGATGCCGGAACACTGAATTACGCAGCCCCGGTGGCAGCCGTGGGTGGCGGTACCGCCCCGCTTCACTTCCAGTTCCGCCTGGGCCTCGCCGCTGATGTTGGCGGCGCCGGCGTATTGCCCTGTTTTGAAGTTGTAAGTGGGGTAGCCCCCCGCCTCGTTGAGGACGTTGGTCAGCACGTTGGTGCCGTAGGCCGGGAGCCCCTCGCCGGTGACCGGGTGCTTGCGCAGCCCCTCCACGAACTTCCGGTTGGCGTCCCGGTACTTCTCGGGATCCTTCGGCGGGCGCATCTTCATCCCCGCGTCGTCAAGGATGATCGCCTTGACCCGCTTGGCGCCCATGACCGCCCCAACGCCGCCGCGGCCGCAGTGGCGGGTCGGACGGAGCTCAGGGTCGGTGCAGGCGATGGAAGCCGCCAGGAGCTTTCTCTCACCGGCGGTGCCGATGGACATGTAGGCGACCTTGTCCCCATACTCCTTCCGCAGTTTCTCGATGACAGGGTAGTTGTCCAGCTCCTTCAGGCTGTTGTCGACGATGACCTGGATGCCGTCCTTGTTGATGAGGATCTTGTAGAGGTCGTCACCCTCGGGCTTCCCTTCGAGGATGACCGCGGCGTAGCCGAGCCGCGCCAGCACCTGGGCGGCCTGGCCCCCGGCGTTGGACTCCTTGATGGTGCCGGTGAGGGGGCTCTTGCACCCCACCGACAGCCGGCCGGTCATGGAGCCGGTGGTGCCGCTCAGCATGCCGGGAGCGATCACCAGCTTGTTCTCTGCCCCCAGCGGATGGCAGAGGGGGTGCACTTCCTTGGCAACGACCAGCGATGTCATCGCCCGCCCGCCGAGCCCGGCATACTCGCCGAGCCCTTCCACTGTTACCGTGGGGCCACCCGCTGCTCCCATGTTGATCCGAGCAATCTTGTCCATGCGTTTACTCCTTTCCCTTTTCCTGGATTGTGTGGTCTTCAGCCACGATAATTCTCCTTTCCAAAGGGAGGCTTTGCCGTTTCCGGCAAAACCCAGTGGCCTGACACCATGGGACAACCATCATCCCCGCAGGAAGGCAGGCTCGGAGAAAGTGTACTATGTATCTTTTCTAGCCGGCCGCTTCCATCTGCCGGAGAATCACCACCCGGTAGGAAGCGAAACACCGTCTGCTCAGGCATCCCCAGAAGACCCCGGCCCCGTAGGCGACCTGCTCCAACAGGTAGATGCCGGTGAAGCGAATGAATGACAGCCGCGGCTTCTTGATCCCGTGATCCACCTTTGCCGCGCACCCCAGAACACCGATGGCCACCAGGCCGAAGAGCGGGAAGAACAGGGAGAGGGCCAGGAGGGGGATGGCGTAGTAGCGAATCAGGTGGTAGCTGAGATAGTAGACGAGGCTCCCCAGGGCTCGCAGCCGGCCGGACACCAGGGCAGGAAGCCCGACGGGCAGCTTCCGGCGGGCGAACCGCACCCGCACGACCGTTGCGTCCACCGCCAGGACCCCCGCGGCCATGAGGAGTGTCCACCCCCCGGTGAACGGAGCCATGACGCAGAGGGCAAGGAGCAGGGCCAGGAGCGGCGGAACGACCATCCGCTTGCGGCGGTGGGGATGGAGGATCTGGAGCATCCCCTCGGAGGTGCCGTAATCGAAGCGGCGGGACATGAACGAGCGAAGCGTGCTCCGGTGCTCGTGCAGGACCCTTCCCGCCGGCAGGTAGGCGATGGTCCACCCCTCGTCCCGCAGACGCCAGGTCAGGTCCACGTCTTCGCCCACGTGCATGGTGTCGTCGAAGCCGTCCACGCTGCGGAACGTGAGGCGGCGAACCAGGAGGTTGCAGCTCGGCAGGTAGAAGGTGTCGTCTCCGCCGCTTCCCGTGCGCTCCCGGGAGCCGAGGGAGAGGCTGGACATGACCGCCTCGTAGCGGTCCACGGTCGATTCGGTGCACATGCCGTCCACCAGTCCCCCCACGGCCGCCGTCCGATGATCGTCGAAGGCCGGAATCAGCTCCGCGAGCCACTCCCTGGAGGCGGTGCAGTCGGAATCGATGAAGGCGAGGATATCACCCCGGGCGGCCGCCGCCCCCACATTGCGGGCCGCCGCCGGTCCCCGGCCCGTACCCCCCGACGAGACCACCCGGGCTCCGGCCTGCCGCGCCACCTCTGCAGAGTCGTCGCTGCTCCCGTCGTCCACCACAATTATCTGGAGCTTCTCCCGGGGATAGGTGAGGGTGGCGAGTGAAGCAAGGCAGCGTTTGAGCTCCTCCGCCCGGTCCTTGACGGGGATGACTACACTGACGGTGGGAAGCGCCGACGGTTGTTCCGGTGCATTCCGGAGCCGCTCCATGAAGCCCTTTGCCGCCAGGTGCTCGAGGACGTCGGCCTCGGCGGCGGTCGCGGCGGACAGGGGACCCTCCATCCCGCGCCTGACGAGTTCCGTCAGGGAACGGTTCAGGCGAAGGACGCAGAGGGGAGTCTTTGTTACGAGAAAGTTTTCACCCCCCCGTTCCATCAGTTCCACATGCCGCGACAGGCGATAGATCATGACGCTGCCTCCGGTGCGATTCCCTCTTCGCGAAAAATCCTCAAAAGCTCCGTGGTCGTTTCATCAGCCGAGAGAAGATGTGTTTTCCCCTCACGGGCCTTGATGCCGCCCGAGAGAAGGGAGATTATCCGCTCGAAGGCGGGGAGCTGCGGGTCCGGGGTCACGAGCCGCACCGGGTCGGGGCGGGGCGTGCCGAACTCCGCCGTCGTGAGATAGGCTCCGGTTGCGCCGACCTCCCAGAAGGGGAGCCCCAGGTCAGCCAGTTCCCACTCCTCGATGGGAGCGGTCAGGGATCGGGTGATTGCCTCGATGGAGGGGTAGCGGGGTGTCTGCCCCTCGTCGAAGAGCACCGTGCAGGGGAACGGTGCTGCGACTTTCTGCCGGGCACCCCGGTCCCCCTTGCGCAGGGCCTCTACTCCCTGCGGCTTCAGGGTTAGCGCAACGGCTGCGGTGATGCAGGGGGCGCCGGTGGCGGCGGCGGCCAGGGCCGGCACCGGGTCGTCGCCACGGTCCGCCAGACGGTTGCCGGTGAAGAGGAGGGTAGGGGAGAGGATACCAACGATCCGGGCCAGGATACGGGCGTCGGCCACCGCATCGCCCCCCTCCAGGCCATGGTCCCAGAACCGGATCCCCCGGTCCGCACCCAGGGAGAAGGCGAGGCGGAGTGTGTCGTCGAGACGCTCGGGACCCATTGCCAGCACTGTCACGGCGCCTCCGAGGCTGTCCTTGAGCCGGAGAGCCTCTTCCAGGGCAACGAGGTCGGCCTGGTTGGGGACACGCCGAAGGCCCCGGTCGCTGATGCCGGCGCCCCGCGTCGTTACGCGGGCGGGAGGGCGGGGGTCGTTGACCTCCCGGAGGAGGACGAGGATGTGAAGGTTTTTGTAGGGCATATCTGAAATCTCCTACCTAGTTATCGCGCGATCATCACGTCATCCGGTACGCCACCCCGAACCCTCCCCGGGGATAACGCCAGCGGGTGAAGGCATTGCGGTGGCAGACCACGTAGCAGGTGCCGCATTCAAGACAGCCGTCATGGACGAAGGTCATCTTCTTATCCTCCTCCGACCAGGTGTAGCAGCGGGCCGGACAGGAGTTGGTGCAGCCGCGGTTGTCGCAACCCACGCAGACCTGGGGATCGAGGACGATGTGGGGTTCCCGGTCGATGGTGAAGCTGGTGAAGTCGAAAATCTCATCGATGTTCATAGTGCTCTCCATGCGCTGAAGGCGTCGGCCGCCAGGTTCTTGAGCCCCACCTTCTCCTTTGCCGTCTTCAGGAACAGCTTGGACAGGTTCTCCTTGGGGGTGCCTTCGATGCGGTAGATGTACTCCATCATGCCGCAGACCAATTCCGGGTACTCGTTGTAGATGCGGTCGTTGTGGAGCATGTGGGGAGCCTTCCGGTAGAGCTTCAGGTCCTTGATGACGTAGCTGTCATTCATGAGCTGCCGGTACACCTCGAGCCCCCGCCGGCTGAAATCACCCGCCTGGTGGGCGGCGATGACCGCCTGGCCGGCGAGGACACCCGAATGGGAGGCCAGGTTGATCCCCTCCAGGTTGAGGCCGGTGGCGTTGCAGAGGGCCGCCGCGTCGCCGGCAACGAGGATGCCGTCGCCCACCAGTTCGGGGATCATGTTGTATCCGCCCTCGGGAATCACGTGGGCCGAGTACTCCTGCAGTTTTCCCCCCCCCACCATCTTGGCCACCTGTGGCTGCTCCATGAAGGCGTTCAGCAGATCGTAGGGGGTCTTGCCGCTGGTCCGCAGGCTCGCCAGGTGAAACACGAGGCCGACGGAGAGGGAGTCGTAGTTGGTGTAGAGGAAACCTCCACCCCTGACCCCCTCGGTGCAGCCGACGAACTCGTTGGCGAAACCCTGGTCCCGCACCAGGCCGAACCGGTCGTCGATGAGCTCTCTCGGCATGTCGATGAGCGCCTTGACCCCCACCGCCATCTGGGCCGGGTCGAAGGTTGGCTGCCGGAGCCCCGCCTTCTTGGCGGTGAAGGAAAGGACGCCGTCGGCGGCCACCACCACCGGTGCGGTCAGTTCGCCCTTCCGGTCGAGGATGGTAACGCCGGCCACCTTGCCGTTGCGGACCACGACGTCATCCACCGTGGCCCGGGTGATGAGGGTGGCGCCGGCCTTGACCGCCTCGTCAGCGAGCCAGCGGTCGAAACTGGGGCGGAAGATGGTGTAGCCGTTATAGGGGGGGCGGTCGAAGCTGCCTGCTTCAATGGTCGTCGAGAAGCTGGAGTCGCCGGTCATGAAGGTGACGCCCTTCTTGACGATGTGGCGCTCCAGGGGGGCCCGCTCCCAGAAGTCGGGGAACACCTCTTCCAGGGAGGGGAGCCGGTGGAGCACTCCGCCGAACATGTTCTTCTCGCCGGGGAACGTCCCCCGCTCCAGCAGGGCCACCTTCATGCCTGCCCGCGCCATGGTCAGGGCGGCGGACGAGCCGGCGGGGCCGGCCCCGACAACTATCGCATCATAGGATGTACTCATTGCGCACCTCCGACGGCCGCTTTAACCCGCTCCAGGAGGGACGGCAGCACTTCCTTCAGGTCAGCCACGAACCCCTCGTCGGAGTTGGCGAAAATGGGGGCCTTGGCGTCGCTGTTGATCGAAATGATCCGGCGGGAGTCCTTGATCCCTCCCACATGGTGCATGGAGCCGGAAATGCCGAGGGCCAGGTAGACACGGGGGGTAACGGTGCGGCCGGTCTGCCCCACCATCCGCTCGAAGCCGGTCCAGCCCAGGTCGTAGACCGGCCTGGTCACGCCGAAGGATACGTTCAGCAGGCGGCAGAGCTCCTTGAGCTGGTCGAAGGTGGCCTGATCGCACCCCTTGCCGGCGCTGAAGATCACCTCCGCCTCGGTCAGATCGACGGTCTGGGGGTCGGGCGGTATCCGTTCGGTAACCGTTGCGGCGGCATCGGTCGGGAGGGCGAGGGGATGCCAGACCGTCAGAGCCGGCGTGCTGGGGCGGACCGTCGGCATGAGCACCTGGCTCAGGGAGCGGACCGGGACGGTGATGACCAGGGGGCGGGAGCCATCCCACTCTTTCGTTTCCGCAACCCGCCCGCCCAGGGCCTGCCGGGAGAGTCTCACCCCGTCCCCTTGCCGGCGCGCGGTGACCACTTCGGTGAGGATGGCGGCATTGAGGGTGGCGGCGATCATGGGAGCAAGGGTCGCCCCCAGGTCGTTGTGGGGGAGCACGATGATCTTTGCCGTGGTCTCCGTAGCAAGCTGGCCCAGAAGCCTGCCGAGATGCGCAGGGGTGTCGAGCGCATTGTCTCCTCCGGCTACACAGGTGATTGCCGGCACGCCGTAGGCGGCAAAGGCGGCCAGATGCTCACCCGCGGGTTCGAGGAGGGTGGCGGTCCCCCAGGGGGCGTCGAGGAAACCGGCCAGGCGCGATCCGTAGGAGAGGAGCCCCCGGCCGGTTTCGTCCAGTTCGCCGCCGGGCAGATCGACAAAAACGAGGATCTTTCCGTTGCCGCTCATCAGATCTCCCTCCCGAGCCGATGACCTTCCCAGATGGCCATGTCCACCTTGCGGGGGGCCACGCAGTCGCCAATCCGGTACAGCTCCTCCACCTTTCCCTTGAGGGCCATGTAGAGGGAGTCGTCCACCTTCTGCCCCATGGCCAGGACGATGGTATCGAAGGGGCCCCACTCGTCCCACTGGTTGGAGTAGACGTTGAACCCCTTCACGGTCTTGGCGCCGGTCTCGCCGCCGACCTCCATGACGGCGATGTCGGGGGTGAACGTTACACCCTTCTGCAGGAGCCGCTGCCGGGTCAGGTAGAGGTCCTGGGTCGGGCCGAGCTCCGCGCCCACAAAGAGGCTGGAGGTGATGACGTGGACCGACTTTCCCTGGATGGCCATGTATTCGGCGGTGGCGCTGGCCCGGTGGTGTCCGTCGTAGTCGATGAGGCAGACCTTGTCGCCCAGCTCCGCCTCGCCGTCCAGCACCTGCCAGACGTTGTACACCGAGGGGCCGTCGGCCCCCCCCACCGGGTGCTTCTTGGGGAGGCTCCCGGTGGCGATGATCACCACATCGGGCTTTTCCTCCAGGACCTTTTCCGCGTTCACCTCGACGCCGAGATTCACCTTCACCCCGGCCTTGGGCACCTGGTCCTTCTCATTGCGGATGATGACGCCGAATTCGTCGCGCCCCGTACCCTTCATGGCGGTCCGCACCTGCCCGCCGAGGGCCTCGTTGCGGTCGTAGAGGGTGACGCTGTGGCCACGACGTCCGGCCATCTTTGCGGCCCACATGCCGCCCGGGCCGCCGCCGACGACGGTCACCTTCTTCCTTACGTTGGCCTTGGTGAGGGTTCCCTCCCCCCACTCCTTCTCCCGGCCGATGGCCGGGTTCTGGACGCAGCCAAGGGTCTTGTTCATGCCGATCCGGCCGATGCACCCCTGGTTGCAGGCGATGCAGTACCGGATGTCGTCCATCCTCCCTTCCTGGGCCTTCTTGGGGAGGAAGGGGTCGCAGATGAGGCCCCGGCACATGCCGATCATGTCGGCCTGGCCGTTGGCAAGCACCTTTTCCGCCATGACCGGGTCGTTGATCCGGCCGGTGCAGAAGACCGGCAGCTTGATCCGTTCCCGGACGCCGGCGGCCAGGGGGATGGTGTAGCCGAGGGGGGTGTGCATGGAGCCTTCCACGAGATAGAGGTTGTAGAAGGTGGCGATGGAGAGGTCCATGAAATCGATGAGGCCGCTCGCCTCGAACCGGGCGCAGATCTCCTGGACCTGGCCCAGGTCGAGGCCGCCGGGGATCATCTCGTCGGCGCACATCCTGATGCCGAGGGTGAAGTCGTTCCCCACGGCTTTGCGGACGGCACTGATGAATCTGAGGGGGGCCCGCATCCGGTTCTCCAGGCTGCCGCCGTACTCGTCGGTGCGGAAGTTGGTCAGGGGCGAGAGGAACTGGCGGGCCAGGCTGGAGTGGCCGAACTGCAGCTCGATGCCGTCGAATCCCCCCTCCCGGACGTGGATGGCGCTCTTGACGAAGTAGTGGGCAACCTCTTCGATATCCTCCGGCTCCATCTCCTTCGGGGTTTCCCGGAAGAGGACGTCGGGGATGGGGGAGGGGGCCCAGACCGGCAGGCGGGAGATGGATCCGTCTCCCTGCTGGCCGTTGTGGTTCAGCTGGGCGAAGATCTTACTGTCGAACTGATGGACGTAGTCGGTGATCTTTTTGAAGCCGGGGATCACCTCGGGGTGGTAGACGTCGATCAGCTTCTCGTAGGCCATGTCGGTGGGATGGACGCTCATCTCCTCGGTAATGATGAGCCCGGCCCCCCCCTTGGCCCGCTCGCCCCAGTAATACATCTGACGCTCGCTGGGGAGGTTGCCCACTGCCAGGTTGGTCAGGTGCGGCTGGAAGGAAATCCGGTTTTTCACTTCAACCGTCCCCAGTTTCAGGGGCGAGAACAGATTCGGGAACATCATGATGAGGTCTCCTCAAAGGCTCTTATTTATTCTGATGTAGGGGCGCTGCTTGCCGCGCCCTTTTTGCCTCGCAATCGGGCGCAGCAAGCGGCGCCCCTACATTCTGTTATTTCAGGCGGCCGCCGCCCTGTTCGCGTCGGCAATGGATGTCACGCAACGCTCCAGACACTCCGGATCGCCGCCGTTCAGGTCGTTTTTCAGGTGCCAGGCAACGGCCGGACAGCCGCCGTGACACTGGTCGAAGCGCTGGCACTCCTCGCAGGAATGGATCCGCAGCGAACGAAAGGATTCGTAGATCTCCGAGCTGTCCCAGATCTCCTGGAAGCTCTGCTCCCGGAGAGACCCCGCCTTGAACCGGTCGGTCTGGAGAAAGGCGCAGGGATACATGTTCCCGGTGGGGCCGACGCAGCAGGTGAGCTTCGCCGCGCCGCAGAGATTAAGCCCCAACCCCTGGCGCTCCTGACTGGTGAGGGAGAAGAAGCTGTCCCCGGTCCGCACGTCGCCGCTTCGGGCGAGCCAGTCGGAGAACTCCAACAGTTGGGCGGGCGTGGGCCGCAGATCTTCCCAGTTGTCCGCTCCCCGCCCGGACGGACGGAATCGGCTCACCCGGAGCGACACGCCGAGGGAGCGGGCCAGCTCGTGCATGGCCGGAATCTCGCCGGCGTTCTGGGTGGTAAGAACAGTGTTGATGCTGGTGGGGATGGAGGTGGCCGCCAGCAGCTTGATCGCCTTGGTGGCCGCGGCGAAGACCCCTTTGCCCCGGATGGCGTCGCAGGTCTCGGGGGTGGCGCCGTCCATGCTCACCTGGATGGCCACCTGGCGGCTCGTTGCCAGCCGGGCAACCCGCTCGGCGTCGAGGAGGGTGCCGTTGGTGGAGATGCAGGTCATGATCCCCTTCGCATGGCATGAAGCCAGGATCTCTTCGAAATCGGGGCGCATGAACGGCTCGCCGCCGCCGAAATTCACCTGGAAGACCCGGGCCTCGTGCAGCTGCTCCACCAGGTCCAGGGCCTCGGCCGTGGTGAGCTCGCCTTTGGCGGGCTCTCCGGAGGAGGAGAGGCAGTGGGTGCAGCGCAGGTTGCAGGCCAGCGATACTTCCCAGGTCAGGTTTACCGGGGAGCGCATCCCCATTTCAACGTAGCGGTTGCTCACGGAGGAACCCCTTTTCTAGAAGTTTTGTCACAAACTTCTGCAATGCATTCTTCTGCTGGTCGGACAGCCCTTCGGGAAGTTCGTCCCTGCCGCGCACGGTCCCGAAGTAGTCGGGGTGAAGAAGGGTGCCGGTTTCGGCGAAGAGGAGGCGCGGCCCCCGTGAATCGTAAAACAAGAGGCCGAACCCTTCCTGCCGCGCACGGCAGGCCGGATGAAACTCTATGCCTGCCGCCGCCATCTCAGTACACCCCGCAGATGCCGTCGATGGCGAGCTCTTCCACCTTGATTTCTTCCAGGATGCGGGGCTCTTCGCTGCACGTCTCGATTGCTTGCTTTTCCTGTTCCATGGTCTTCTCCTTTTGAATGGGTTTCGGTTTGGCACCACCGGGTGATGCGTCCTTTGATCTCCCTATCTGCAACGGCGGTGCCAAATAATAAAACAGCGATTTGCGCCGTAAAGTCGAAGGATTTCGGCGGTGTGCCGAAGGCGGGCATCCTGAATGTGTAGAGAAATAGGACAACTTGGAAGGGTGGGGTCGAGGCGGGGCGGCGGTGGCATTGTAGCGAATTTCCTCAACGAGGATTTTTGCCACACATTTGCAAACCAATGTTATGTGATCGTGAATACGGGGTTGCCAACGGCGCGGGAACTGCGCTATTCAATAACACGGAGATACGGAGAACGCAGGAGTGTTATTCCGAGGAAGGTGGCCCCCATGCATGAAAAGAACTCCCACTGCTCGTACTGCGGCACCCGTTTTCCCGATGGGCTACCGTGGCCACGGCGCTGCGCAGCGTGTCTCAATTCGAGTTACCTGAATCCGCTGCCGGTGGCCGTCGTACTGCAACCGGTGGGGGAGGGTCTGGTAGTCATCCGGAGAAACATCGAACCCCGGAAAGGGACCCTGACCCTTCCCGGCGGTTACATCGACTGCGGCGAAACGTGGCAGGAGGCGGCACTACGGGAACTGCGGGAGGAGACCGGCATCGATGCCGATGGCGGCGGGATGACCCTCTACGATGTGCAGAACGGATTTGACGACACCCTGGTGATCTTCGGCCTGGCGGCGCCGAAGCCCGGCGAGATCCTCCGGCCGTTCTTCTCGCCTGAGACTCAGGAGGTGGTCCTCATCGACCGCCCCATGGAACTGGGGTTCTCCATGCATACCGAGGTTGTGCGGAGATACTTCGCCGAGAGAGGTGAGGTTCCGGCATGAACATGATATAACGCCGGCATGAGACTCTTGTCCGCCAACATTCGCAAGCTCTACGCCTTCTCCTTCCTCCAGATGACCCTCTTCCCCATGGCGATCATCACCCTCTTCTGGAAGGACCAGATCGGCCTTTCCCTCACCCAGATCCTCCTGCTGCAGAGCATCCTCTCCATCGTCATGGTGGTGATGGAGTACCCAACGGGCTACGTGAGCGACCGCCTCGGCTACCGCGCCGCCCTTACCGTCGCATCCGTTCTGGGGATGGCGGGGTGGGGGATCTACTCCGTCGCCGGCACCTTCGCCCACGTGCTGATTGCCGAGGTTCTTCTCGGGATATCCCTCGCCTTCATCAGCGGCTCCGACAGTGCGCTTCTCTACGAAACCCTCAAGGGGGAAGGGGAGGAGCACGCCTATGCGCGCCATGAGGGGCGCATGAGCGGGTTCGGCCAGGCCGGGGAGGCCCTCGGGGCGGTCTTCGCGGGGGTCCTCTACGCGGCGGCGCCCCTCTCTCCCTTTATCCTGCAGGTGGGGGTGTGGCTGCTGGCGCTGCTTCTGACCCGCTCCCTGGTGGAGCCGGCCCGGGAGCTTACCACGCCAGCCAGCCACCTGGCGGAAGCCGTCCGCACGGCCCGCTACGCCTTTCTGGAGAACCGGCGGCTGCGCTCCACCATCCTGCTGAACGCGGCCCTGGGGCTCGCCTCCTTCTACCCGGTCTGGCTGATCCAGCCCTACATGCAGCATGAGGGGGTTCCCGTGGGATGGTTCGGTCCCGTCTGGACCGGGGCCAACCTGACCGTGGCGCTCTGTGCCGTTGCCAGCCACCGGGTCAGTGTCCATCTGGGGGACCGGCGGATGGTAATCCTGTTTCTGATTCTCATCGGGATGGGATATCTTGGGCTCGGGTTTGTGGGCGGGGTGGGGGGATTTCTCTTCTATTATCTGCTGACCGCCATGAGGGGGCTCCGGGGGCCGATGATGCTCAGCCATTCCCAGAAGGAAACCCCCTCCGCTAACCGTGCGGGGATCCTTTCCCTGCAATCTCTCTGCTTCCGGCTCCTCTTCGCCTGCACCGGACCCTTGGTCGGAATGCTGGCCGACGGGGGAGGCGTGCAGCATGCCTTCCGGATTCTCTCCTATGCCTTCATGATCGTCCTGCCGTCCTTGGCCATACTTTTTCTCCGAAACCTCACCACGTCTCCCGTCGGGCCTTCGCGGTAAATCCACAACGGCCACCAGCAGTATCCTTCCCCCAGACATTTCTTGACAGCACACGCTCCAAAAGTTATTTTTCGTTAGCATTTTCTCCTGATTTCGCCTTGCCTCGCTGCCAAGTCCTGGCTGGAGGCGAATGGCCGGGAAGCCCATTAACCAGGCCATCCGGAAGGATTCGGGCCGAGAAAGATCTGACGGTATACTTGTGGAGAGCCAATGAAATCGCGGCTGAACCTTAAACCGGGACAGAAGGGAACAAAGAAACTCGTCGAACAGTACGGCAAAGCGTTGCTGTATGTCCGGTACCGATATGATGAAAGCCGGGGAGTGCGGTTGAAGACAGTGGAGATTGTTGTCGAGGAAAAGCCTTGGCAGCCCACCGTGAGAATCCGGGATGACGATATCGTGGCTGTAATAGTCAATTTTTCCGAGAAAGCCATGCAAAACCGGCTGAAATCGGTCGGGGGCAAGTGGGATCCGGAGGTGAAGCTTTGGTTTGTACCCTATGGTCCAATCCGCGGCACTGAACTGGAGGAAAGAATCCATAAGGATTACTTCAAGAGGGGCCAGGAATTGTAGTTATCTTATATGGGATACTCGCGTGCATCTTATATAAGAAACCAAAGGCATCTCATAAGAGATGCAAATTCTTATATAGGATGCTTTTCTAACCGGTCAATAACGAGTTAGGTGATAAAGAAATGATGAGTAAAAAGATCAAGCTATGTTTCTCAGTTGCAATCTTATGCATGGCCGTTGCTGGTGATGTGTCTGCAAATAGCAATTCCGATTTATTGATACGAATTCGTGATCCGAAGCTTGTACGTGACTATAGATTAGCCGAAGAATCGGGAAACGTAACGATAATAGACACATACCAAGAAAAATCGAAGGATATTCCCTGGGGCAATTCTATTCGAACTAGCCTGCCGTGGACAGTCTGGGCAGAGTGGAACCCCTCCATAGCCTCAAAGCTCAGGAATTCATTGAAAGAAAAGGAATTCTTTAGCTCAATAGCCATCAGTCCTGATCAGCGTTGGGTAGCATTATCTGTCGGTGATCCTGACAACCAAATCACTAAGAAAGAAATATCTCTCATTAGTGCATCAGACTTGAGAGAAATATTTCGAATAAGACTAACTAAACCCAGGTACGTTGGCGACTTGGCTTGGAGGGTTGATTCAAAAAGATTGTTCGTCTTAGAGTTGACTGATCGAGTCGGTCTAAATCCGCTTGAGCTTATCTCTGCCTTTGCGGGTCATCCAGTCCCACATTACAGCTTTTATTTAGGAATTATTGATTCCGATCTTGGAGGCATTTCAGAAGCGAATAACCCATTTGCCGAGGATATCGAATACGCATCAGGGTGGTTTGCACGGAGTAAACCTAACTAAGCGTGGCAGACGGTCTCCGCTTCGCTACGCCGCTGCACTCTCTCACGTTGAGCGACAAATAAGGAGAGGCAATAAATGCTTGAAATCAAAGATTTGGCTGGAATTAGCGAGCCCCTAAAAAAGTTGATTGAAGTTGTGGCACAGGGTGTTGGTGGAGTATCCCGACCTATGCTGACGCGCAAAAATGCAGATGCAAAGGCTTATGAAATAAAAACTATCGCGCAGGCGATATCTGAAAGTCAAAAACTCCTTGGCCCTGTTGAGTACGAAAATGGAGCAGTTGCTCTAAAATCCTCTCCATCTCTTGAAGTTATGACTCTTCCGGATGCGCCACTCGACAAACGTGTGTTAGCCCGGATTACGTACCAAGAGGCCAAAAGACAATCAAATGTTGAGCAGATTACTCAATTTGCTGCTGACGAATTATATAGTGAAACGGACAAAATTGAAGGCGAAGTTGACAGCGATTGGACAACTAGATTTTTCCGTATTGCAGAAGATGTTTCAAATGAACAAATGCAATCTTTATGGGGTAAGGTTCTCGCTGGCGAAGTGAAAAAGCCCGGATCATACTCCCTCCGCACCCTTGAACTACTAAAAAATATTACTCAATCTGAAGCAGAGTTATTTTCAAGGATTGCTAAATTAGCAATTATCAGTGGAAACAAAATATTTGTAATGAACTACCCCGCAGCAAGCTACGGGGTATCTTAAAAAAGCGTAAGCTGTTCCCGGTGTAGTTGCTGATATTCTTTTTCGCGACCTTGGTTACGGACATACTTTGCAATTGTTTCTTCATTGCCTTTCTGTCCAACGG
>NZ_JAUQXO010000020.1:0-62583 GCF_030834625.1 Geobacter sp. | reverse complement strand
CGCTCGTGGCCCCGGGCGCAACCTTTACCCTGGAGGGTTCAGGCAGTGGTTACCACACATATCAACTCGTTTACAATCCGAATACTCAATTGTCCGACCTTTATGTCGATGGTATCAAGCGCATCCAGAACAAGGCTGATCTCATTTATAACGCTGCTGTAGAGGGCGGATCCAGAGCTATCTACAGTGTAGCGTGGGGTGGAGAGAATGGTGGACAGGTTAATTTCAATTTTGTCCAACTTACCATCGGCTCCGTGAATTTCACTGCTCCTGGCCTAACCCAGATGAGCCAGACGTGCGCCGTTCAGGGGAGCACGTTCAACGTAACCTTTACCGGAACCAATCTCGCCACGGTCAATGCCGTTGTCTCGGATAACCCCGGTGTGAGTGGCTCTATTATCAGTCGGAGCGATACGAGCGTTACGGCCATTATTACGATAGCCCCGCAAGCAGCCACGGGTGCTACCACCCTGGGGTTGACCACCCTGGGCGGAACCGCCAAGATGCCGTTCAACATCAGCCCCGCCCAGTTTGCCTACGTGACAAATTATGGCTCCAATACCGTCTCGATAATCGCGACAGCGACCAACACAGTGGTAGCCACCGTCCCGGTCGGGGCAAATCCCGTCGGCGTGGCCATAACACCTGATGGGGCCTTCGCCTATGTTGCAAACTACAGCTCGAACACAGTCTCGGTGATCGCGACAGCGACCAACACCGTGGCAGCCACCGTGCCGGTTGGGTTGAACCCGTGGGGAGTGACTATCACACCGAATGGGGCCTTTGTCTACGTAACGAACTATGGCTCCAACACCGTGTCAGTAATCACGACGGCGACCAACACCATAGTAGCCACTGTCCCGGTCGGGGCTAATCCCGCTAGCGTAGCCATCACGTCTGATGGGACCTTCGCCTATATTGCGAACTACGGCTCCAACACAGTCTCAGTGATCGCGACAGCGGCCAACACTGTGGTGGCTACCGTCCCGGTTGGGCCAAACCCATGGGGAGTGGCGATAAGACCGGATGGAGCCTTCGCCTACGTGACGATTACTGGATCGGGCTGGAATCAACGCTATGTCGCAGTAATAGCGACGGCGACTAATACCCTCGTGGGTGGCGTCGGTCTCCCTTGGAGCGGGTATGCGAATCCTGCCGGAGCGGCTATCAGCCCGAATGGGGTTTTCGCGTACGTGACGAATAACGCGTTTGCTGCCGGTCTTAACTATCACACAGTCGAGGTGATTGCGACGGCAACCAATGCAGTGGTGGCCACTGTTCCACTTGGGGGGCACCCGTTGGCCCTGTCGGTCACACCGGATGGGAAATTCGTCTATGTGGCGAATGCTGGCTACAACATCGTCTCGGTAATCGCGACGGCGACCAATACCGTAGTGGCTACAGTCCCGGTCGGCGGGTCTCCAGTGTGGGTGGCGTTTACACCAATGGTAGTGCCATAGCCGGCACATTCTTCATGCTCCGGCAGGCCTTGCGTAGCAATTCCATCGGCCAGCCGTGGCGATTATCTCACTCGTGAAAACCATGAACTTACTGAAGGCTATGATTCTCTTACTGTTCACAGCCGTTCCCACCTGGGCCGTGGACGCGATGACCCTGAACTCTCCCCTGAGAGCCGAAGAGGTTACAGGGGTTACGAAACTGGGATCCCTTCAGGTCGAGGGGCTTGGTAGAGTAAACCTCACCGCCCGGCGGGAGGGAAAGCGGGTGGTGATCCAGCCAGTGGGAAAGGACGGCACGGTAGTAGGGAAGGCAGAAACGGTCGTTGGCTTCGATGAGACGCCGCTCTATGTAAAACCCCCCAACGGGCTGATGCAACTGACAATTCGTTGGAGGAGCGGCGATAATTAACTGACGGCCAAATCCACGCATAATAGACGTGGATTTGGCCTGCCACTTGACAAGACATCACACCACCGCCTCAACCCACTGCTGGCGGGTCGACAGAAACCGCAGGAATTCCCCGGCATGGAGGAAGCGGGCAACCTGGTCCTGACCGATGGGGACACTAATGAAGTCATCCCCTCGGCCGGCCGAAAAACCGAATCCGCTCTTCCCGCCCCTCTGCCAGTGCTCGACCGACACCGTGGTGACGATCTCGGAGCCGTCTCCGTTTTTGAACTTGTGTGTAAGCTTCTCTTTCCTTGGCACCAAGGCCACCTCAGATTACTTCCACATCTCCTCATCCACTTTTTCAAACACGGCAGTTGCCTGCTCGAATTCGGCCGCATCGGCCGCGCTCCAGGTGCCGGCCAAATGGTCCAGGTCGTCGTAGACCACGCTCCGTTTCCTTTTCTCCATTCCCAACGCCTCCTTGAGAAGCTTGAGCATGAGAGTGTTGACGCTGATACCCTCCTTCTTTGCTTTCTCTTTGAGGGTATTGGCAATCCTTTCATCTACACCGCGCAAAGTTATGGTTGCCATGGGTACCCGTACTCCTTTGTACTTAAAGTCAATGCGCCAGCAGGAGGCCGCTGATATGGCTGAAGTGGCCATCATAGGTTGCGAGCGCAAGGCCGTGCTGCAATGCGGAAGCAGCCAGCCACAGGTCGTTTGACGGTATGGGGCGCCCCTTCTGTTTCAGTTCGTAGAATACCTGCGTATAAAACTCTGATGTTTCTTCATCGACGGAGATGATTTCGACCCGCGGCGAATCAAGAAACTGGTCCAGTTCCCATCGGTTCTGCTTTTCCTTGCTTCCGCACCGAAATCCGGCAAGAAGTTCACCGAGAATGACTGTATTAACAGCAATGTAGTCGGCCCGTCTCAGAAGGTTGACGGCTGCGGCATCGTTTTTCTTGAAGGCGGCGAAATAATTTGTATCGATGATGATGCGCTTCACAAAGTCTCCCTCGCTGTTGCTGGCAGCATAATGACTGCATTCAATGAAGTCATTATGCAATCAAATTTGTAACAGTCAACTATAAACTCATGGCCTTGGGGGGAATCGGGAGCAGACCGGTGAATGGAAGAGAGGCATTTCCCGCGACCAATACAAAAAAGCCGGGGAAGTCCCCGGCTGAGAAAGGAGCACGCATGGCTGTTCGTGCTTGAGGATATTGTTCGCTCTATTTCAGACGCCGCGCCAGTAGGGTGGCGGAGTGCTCCACAGTGATGCCGGTACCGGCCGCCTCCAGCCCCCCCTCGATCTGGAGCTTGCAGCCGGGACAGTCGACCGCCACGGTACGGGCTCCCGTGGCGACGATGTTCTCCATCTTGTTTTTCAGGACCTCCTGGGAGATCTCGGGGTATTTGATGGAGTAGGAGCCGCCGAACCCGCAGCACTTGTCGCAGTCGGCCATTTCGATAATTTCTACCCCCACCAGTTCCCTAAGCACCCTCCGCGGCTCCTCGTGCACTCCGCACCCCCGCTTCAAGTGGCAGGCGTCGTGGTAGGTGACGGTCAGCCTCTCGCCTTTACCGGTCCCCGGTCCCTGGTCCTTGGTCCCTGCCTTCCGCGCCGCCAGCTCGGAGAAGTTGAAGGTCTTGGCGGCCAGCCGCTCGGCCTTTTCCTGCCAGGCGGGCTCAGCTGAGAGGAGCTTGGGGAAGTCGTGCCGCAGCGACATGGTGCAGGTGGGGCAGATGGTCACCACGTAGTCGGCCTCTTCCTTTAGAAGCACGTCGGTGTTGATCTTGGCCATATCCCGTGCAACGTCCATCTCTCCCGAATAGCGGGCCGGGATGCCGCAGCAGGTCTGTTCCTGAGGGAACAACACCTGGTAGCCCAGGGCTTCCAGGCTCTTCACCGTGTCCTGGCACATTTCCGGATAGACGAAATCGGCCAGACATCCAGAATAGAAGAGGACTTTCTCTCGGGGCTGGGAACTCGGCACTGGAGACTTGGATGTTTCCAGGACCAGGTCACGGAATGGTTTTTCGGCGATGGGGGGAAGGGAGCGGTTGGCGGTCTCACGGTTCAGGATGAGCGGCAGGTGACGGATGCGCCCCCCGTCCCCCTGGAATGGCTTCTGGGCGATGTAGGCGGCCCGCAGCGTTGCATGGAAGAGTTTCCGGTTCTTCATGAGAGTGCCGAAGAGGAACTTCTGCCCCACCGGTTTTCTGATTTTGTCCCGGAGATCCACGATGAGCCCCTCGATGTCGATCTTCGAGGCGCAGACCTCGTTGCACTTCCTGCAGCCGATGCAGAGCTTGAGGATTTCCTCCGCCTTGTCGAAACCGTGGAAAAAGGGGGTGAGAACCAGGCCGATCCCCCCCACGTAGATGTGGCCGAAGACGTGCCCCCCCACGATTTCGTAGATGGGGCAGACATTGGCGCAGGCGCCGCATTTGACGCACTTGAGCGCCTCGCTGAAATCGGCATCGGCGGCCAGCCTGAGGCGTCCGTTATCCAAGAGCACGATATGGAGCTCGCGCCCCTCGCCGCCGGTGGGCCCCTTGATGAAGGAAACGTAGGAGGTGATCTTCTGGCCCGTGGCGTTTTTCGGCAGGATGTTGATCACGTCGAGGGCCTCGTTCAGGCCCGGGACGATCTTCTCGACTCCGATGAGGGCGATGTGGGTGCGGGGGAGGGTGGTGACGAGGCGGCCGTTACCCTCGTTGGTGATGATGCCGATGGCGCCCGTGTCGGCCATGGCAACGTTGGCGCCGGAGAGCCCCACCTGGCCGGTGAGGAAGCCGCTGCGCAGGGTTTCACGGGCAAGCTGGACGAGCTGGGGGATGTCCGGCGGGCACTCCCTGCCGGTTGCCCGGGAGAAGAGCTCCGCCACGTCGTCACGGTTCTTGTGAATGGCCGGCATGACCATGTGGGAGGGGCGTTCGCCGGCCAGCTGGATGATCCACTCTCCCAGGTCGGTTTCGAGGCAGCGGATCCCCCGCTCCTCCAGGTAGTGGTTCAGTTCGATCTCCTCCGAGGTCATTGCCTTTGACTTGACGAGAAAATCTGCCCCTTTTCCCTTGATGATATCGTGGATGGTCCGGTTCGCCTCCTCCGGTGTGCTGCAGAGGTGGACCGTGGCGCCGGCCTTCTCGGCGCTGGCGGTGAACTGCCGCACCAGTTCCGGCAGCTTCTTCAGTCCCTCCTGCTTGAATGCGGAAATTCTTTCCCGCAGTTCCTCAAAATCAATCCCTTCGAACGCCTTGGCCCGGGCCACCGGGTAGGCAGCCGCGAAGTTTTTCAGGGCCCGGCGGAGAAACGCGTCGTTGATCTTCTGGCTTATTTCTTTCTTCGCCATGGCTATTCACCCTCCAGGATAAGGATATGGAGTTCCTTCGGCCCGTGGACGCCGATGGTGAGGACCCGCTCGATGTCCGCCGTTCGGCTCGGTCCGGTGATGAGGGAGAGGTAGGCCGCGTTGGCCGAAGAGAGGAGCGTGCTCAGGGTTGGGCCCAGGGCTGAGAGTTCGGGCACGATGGTTGAGGCTTTGAGTAGCACCGCATGGACAGGGGGGAGGGCGGTGGCGCTGCGGTCGACGGGGTCTGCGAGCGCCAGGAGAAGGGTGCCGGTCTGGGCAATGCCGGCTTGGGCGAAGCTGATACCAATCTCCGCCGTTTCCATGGCGCCGGCGGGAACGAAGGAAAGCCCTTCGAGGGCGCCGCTCACGCTGGCGGGTAGTGCGGATGCCGCAACTGATCTGCCGGCGGCATGAGATTGAATCGCGGCAATGGCTTCGTTCAGGGTGGGAAAGCGTTTTACCTCTGCACCGACCGCCTCGGCAGCCGCTGTAAACTGCTCGACCATGGGGCACCTCTAAACATGTAATACCAACTGATGTTTTGAGGATAGTTGAAGCTAAAGCATTGTGTCAAGGCAATTTGCATGAAAATAAAAAATCGGGTTGACATAAAATTGGCAATTTGATAATTGGTAAGACAACAAGCTAAAACTGCATTTTATTTACAGCGTCAGCAGCGAAAGGAGTCTCTGTATGCCATGGATCCAGACCTACACCCCGGTCGGAGGGAGTCTCGGACTTTCGGCCCTGGTCGCCGCCGTTCCCCTCGTCGTCATCTTTATCTGTCTTGCCCTTCTCCGGATGAAGGCCCACAAGGCAGGACTTCTCGCCGTCGGCTCCGCCGTGACCCTTGCCGTCGGCGTCTGGGGAATGCCGGCGAAGCTTGCCGGGCTTGCCACCCTCCAGGGGGCGGGCTTCGGCCTCTTTCCGGTCTTCTACATTGTTATCACGACACTCTTTCTCTACAACATCACGGTGAAGGGGGGGCAGTTCGAGATTATCCGCGCTTCGCTGGCGGGTGTCACTGGTGACCGTCGGCTCCAGGCTCTGCTGATCGCCTTCTGTTTCGGAGCCTTCATCGAGGGAGCCGCTGGTTTC
This sequence comes from Geobacter sp., assembly GCF_030834625.1. Classification (NCBI taxonomy): domain Bacteria; kingdom Pseudomonadati; phylum Thermodesulfobacteriota; class Desulfuromonadia; order Geobacterales; family Geobacteraceae; genus Geobacter; species Geobacter sp. The sequence goes on along the minus strand of NZ_JAUQXO010000020.1, from coordinate 56,275 downwards.
GGAACGCCGGTAGCTATTGCGGGTGCGACCCTGGTGGGGCTCGGATTTCGCCCTCTGTATGCCGCTGGCGTCTGCCTGGTGGCCAATACTGCCCCCGTCGCCTTCGGCGCCATCGGCATCCCGGTGGTTGCATTGGCCGGAGTCATGGGGTACGGCGATGACGGCATGATGAAACTCTCTACCATGGTTGGTCGCCAGCTCCCCTTCATCTCGGTATTCATCCCGTTCTACGTCATCATGATCATGGTTGGCTGGAAGAAGACCATCGAGGTCCTGCCGGCCATCGTGGTCTGCGGGGTGACCTTTGCCGTTGCCCAGTGGGCGACAGCCAGCTACCTCGGCCCCTATCTCCCCGATGTTACTGCGTCGCTTCTCTCCATCGTTACCCTTGTGCTCCTGCTCCGCGTCTGGCAACCAAAGACGGTCTGGACCTTCGATCACGAGCCCGATTTTGCCGGCAAGGAGCAGCACGACTATACAACGGGGGAGGTTGTCCGCGCGTGGACCCCCTATCTGGCACTTACCGTCATGGTGCTGCTCTGGGGCATCCCCTCCATTAAGACGTCCCTCGACAAGAGCACCGTTGAAATCCCGGTGGCCGGTCTCCACAATGCCATTGTAAAGAAGGTCTCGAACCCTGAGGCGGGGATAAAAAAACTCGTCAAGGTCACTGAGGAGATCGACAGGCAACTGGCGATCCTTTCGCCGGCGGACCCGAAGCTGGCCGCCCTGACTGTGAAACTTCAGGAGTTGAAGGGGGCCGAGGCACAGCTTCTTGACATCGAGCAGGCCCTTGTCGGCACAGAAGCGGTGCTGACCCCAGAGCGGCTAAAGGCCTTCGACGCGGTAGCCAAGAAGAAAGATGACCTGCAAAAACTTGCCAAGGAAGCCTTGCAGGGTAGCAGTGCGGCGGTGGGTGGATCTTCGGTCGCTTCCGGTGTTGCTCTGGCTGCAAATGCTCCGTTGCCGTCCCTTGCCAAAGACCAGTTCAAGCCCCTCGACAAAGTTCTGGCCGACCAACTTCCAGCCAAGGTTGCCGCCAAGTACAAGTTCAACTTCATGTCAGCCGCCGGCACCGCCATACTCATTGCCGCTTTCCTCTCCGCTCTGCTCTGCGGGGTCGGGATGGGAGATACGCTCAAAATCCTCGGCAAAACCCTCTTTGATATGCGCTACCCGGCCCTCACCGTCGCGTCAGTGCTCGGCCTCGCCTACGTCATGAACGCCTCCGGCATGACCAACTGCCTCGGCCTCATTTTCACCAAGACCGGTCACTGGTTTCCCTTCCTCGCCCCCGTCCTTGGTTGGCTCGGCGTCTTCCTCACCGGTTCCGATACCTCGTCCAACGTCCTCTTTGGGGGCCTTCAGAAGGCCACCGCCGAGCAGTTGGGGATCAGCCCGATCCTGACCGGCGCTGCCAACACAAGCGGAGGCGTCATGGGGAAGATGATCTCGCCCCAGTCCCTGGCCGTGGCCACCGCCGCCACCGGCATGGTGGGAGAGGAGGGGACCCTGTTCCGGTTCACCCTGAAGCACTCCATCTTCCTGACCATTATCGTGGGGATCATCGTCTATCTCCAGGCATACGTCGTGCCGTGGATGATTCCGTAGGGACAGACCGGAGGTAACGCCATGAAAAAAAGCTTTGTCAAGGAACTGGCTGCCATCGTTGGCGCCGAATATACCCTCATCGACCGGGAGAGTCTCGCCTGCTACGGCTATGATTCGACCCCCGAGCATGAAAGCCGCCCCGGTGCCGTGGTGGTGCCGGCCCGGGAGGAGGAGATCTGCCGGGTTATGGCCCTGTGCCACCGGGAAGGGGTGCCGGTGACCCCCCGAGGGTCGGGAACCAACCTCTCCGGCGGCTCCCTGGGCCGCCCCGAGGGGATCGTCATCCAGACGAGCCGTCTGAACGGCATCGTGGAGATCGACGAGGAGAACCTGACCGCCACCGTTCAGCCGGGTGTCATTACCAGCACCCTTCATCGTGCGGTGGAGGCCAAGGGGCTCTTCTATCCCCCGGACCCCGGCAGCATGAACATCTCAACCATGGGGGGGAACGTGGCCGAGAATGCCGGAGGACTTCGCGGCCTCAAGTACGGCGTCACGGCCGATTACGTCATGGGGCTCCGTACGGCGCTCCCCGACGGAACCCTCCTCAGGACCGGCGGTAAGGTGGTGAAGGATGTGGCGGGCTACAACCTGAATCAGCTCCTTGTCTCCTCCGAGGGGACCCTGGGACTCTTCACGGAGATCACCGTAAAGCTTATTCCCAAGCCCCGCACCAAGAAGACCATGCTCGCCCACTTCCCGGAGCTGGAACAGGCGGCTCTGGCTGTTTCCCACATCATCTCCGCCAAGGTGATTCCCGCCACCCTCGAATTCATGGACCGGGTCACGATCCGGTGCATCGAAGAGTACGCGAAGGTGGGGCTTCCCCTCGATGTGGATGCGGTGCTCCTCATTGAGGTGGACGGACACCCCGCCCAGGTTGAGGAGGAGGCCGCCGAGGTCAGGCGGATCTGCGCGGAGCACTGCTGTTCCTCCTTCCAGACAGCCGCCGATGCCGACGAGGCCCTGAAGCTCGCCACCGCACGCCGGGTGGCGCTGTCGTCCCTGGCCCGGATGAAGCCGACCACCATCCTGGAAGACGCCACTGTCCCCCGCAGCTGCATCGCCCCCATGGTCACGCTCATCCAGGAAACAGCACAGAAATACAACCTCACCATAGGCACCTTCGGCCACGCCGGCGACGGCAATCTTCACCCCACTTGTCTCACCGACGAGCGGGACAAGGACGAAATCGGCCGGGCCCACCGGGCCTTCGAGGAGATCTTCGACGCTGCCATCGCCATGGGGGGGACCATCACCGGCGAACACGGGGTCGGCCTCGCCAAGAAGAAGTATCTGCCGCGTCTCGTGGGGGAGCCGGGGCTCAAGGTGATGCGGGGGATCAAGCAGGCCTTTGACCCGGCGGGGATATTGAATCCCGGCAAGGTATTCTAGGGGGAGCCCCATGGACTACGTCAAACTGATCAACTGCATGCGCTGCGGCATGTGCCTCCCCGCCTGTCCCACCTACAAGGAGACGTTTCTGGAGACCGCCTCTCCCCGGGGGAGGGTGGCCCTTATGCGGAAGCTGTCGGAAGGCGACCTGGAGGTGAGCGAGCGGCTCCTGGAATACCTCTCCCTCTGCCTCGACTGCCAGGCATGCGCGTCGGCCTGTCCCAGCGGCGTGAACGCCGGCGAGATGGTTGCCGATTTCCGGTGTGAGCAGAAGGAAGGGAAGGGGCTCTCGGTGATGGAGGACCTCATCCTGCGCAGACTCCTGCCACACCCGGACCGTCTCGAGACGGCGGTGGCTCCCATGCGGGCCTACCAGCGGAGCGGTCTCCAGAAGGTTGTCCGGAAGCTGGGGCTGCTCAAGATGTTCCCCCCCCAGTTCGAGCGGATGGAAGGACTTCTGCCGGAGCTTCCCGAACGCCCCCTGCGCCAGACCATCGACGAAGTAACGCCGGCGGTTGGGGATGAGCGGGGTACTGTCGGCTTCTTCCTGGGGTGCGTCATGAGCCTCGTCTTCTCCGAGGCGAGTCGTGCCACGGTGCGGCTCCTGTCGGCCCTTGGCTACCGGGTGATCACCCCCCGGGAGCAGAAGTGCTGCGGCGCACCCAACGTTCTTGCTTCCGACCGGCAGGGGCTTCTGGATGCGGCCCGCTTCAACGTGGATCTCTTCGGCGGCCACGACGTGGACTTCATCGTCACCGACTGCGGCGGCTGCGGCGCCGAGCTGAAAAAATACGGTCACCATCTGGATGGCGACAGCAATGCCACCGTTTTCAGCACCAAGGTGCGAGACATATCACAGATCCTTGCCACCCACGCGGATGAGTTGCAGCAGAAACTCAGGCCGCTTCCGCTCGCGGTTACATACCACGACCCGTGCCACATCGCCCATTGCCAGGGGATACGCCAGGAGCCGCGACGGTTGCTCAAGCTTGTCCCGGAGCTCGATTTCCGCGAACTTCCCGAGGCCGACGCCTGCTGCGGCAGCGCCGGCACCTACAACATCGAGAAGCCCGGGATGTCCGATCGGGTGCTTCGGCGCAAGGTGGAGAACGTGAAGTCCACCGGCGCCCAGGTGCTCGTTACCTCCAACCCGGGCTGCCTCATCCAGCTCAAAAAGGCCCTGGCTGAGGACAATCCGCCGGTCAGGGTCATGCATCTGACCGAGGTTTTAAACAAGAGTCTTGCTGGTGAGGAGTAACTAATCCGTTTGCCTTCCGGGGGGATATGGTGTATTCATAATGGGATTTTTTTACCACCTCACCCGGATGGACCATGAATTTCAAGCCGATCAAACCCAAGAAAATCTCGGTGCAGATTTCCGAACAGATCCGTTCTTCGATTCTTGCCGGAGAATTTGCCCCCGGCGACAAGCTCCCCCCCGAGCGGGAGTTGGCCGAGATGTTCGGCGTCTCCCGCCCCTCCGTCCGGGAGGCCCTCAACATGCTCGCCGCTGCCGGACTCGTGGAGTCCTACCAGGGGGGCGGCACCGTAGTGAAATCCCTCGTCGAAACGACCACCGGCTCCCCCCTCTCCGAGCTGATCAAGGCGGAAAGCGAGCGTGCCCTCGACGTTATCGAGGTCCGCAAGGGGATGGAAGCGTGGACCGCCTACTATGCGGCCCAGCGTGCGCTTCCCGACGATATCCGGAAGCTTGAGACGATCATCGGGAGCATGGAGAAGAATCTCGAAGAGCTGAAATCGTCCGAAGACATGGACGCCAACTTCCATATCCTGGTGGCCCGTGCCACCCACAACGTCGTCTGGCTTCACCTCATGCAGACCATCTTCGACGCCATGAAGGAGTTTCAGCGAGGGGTCTGGCGGGCAGTCTACCTCACCGACGAGGATCATCGAATCCTCTTTGCCCATCACAAAGCGGTTTTCGAGGCGATACGTGACCGAGATTCAGACCGTGCCAGGGAAGCGATGCTTGCCCATCTCACCTTTGCCGAAAAGCGGAGCATTGCCTATGTGAGCCAGGTCAGAAAAGGAGAGTAACAGTTTCGCTCTTCGGTTGAGACTCCGTAAAAACCCGCGCCATGGTTATCCTGGTGCGGGTTTTTTGTGGGCATTCTCCGGAGGTGCAGCCGTAACGCGACAACGTGCAGCACCAGGTATAACCAGCAATTTAAGGTAGTTACCACTGTCTGCCTGTCTTGTCTTTGCGCAAATAAAGGATTCTGCTTAGAGACGATCATAAAATCCCTTGCAAAATGGACAGTTGCCGTTATAGTAGCCGTAGAATCCCATAAACAGGAGGGCTATATGACTAAAGCAGAACTCGTGGACGCCGTAGCAAAATCCGCAGAACTCACCAAGGCCGCTGCCGACAAGGCAGTCAACGGGGTGATCGAGGCAGTGACCGCTGCTCTCAAGAAGGGTGAAAAAGTGACGCTGGTTGGTTTCGGCAGCTTTGAAGTCACCACCCGTAAGGCCCGTACCGGTCGCAACCCCCAGACCGGCAAAGAGATCAAGATCGCGGCCTCCAAGGTCCCCAAGTTCCGTCCGGGCAAGGCCCTCAAGGATGCCGTGGCCGGCCCCAAGAAAAAGAAGTAACCTGTTTCTTCAGGAACAGCAGCAAGAAGGCCCCGCGTGTCATGCACGAGGGGCCTTCTTATTGTATTACCGTACCGTAACAGATATGTGTATTCTGAAAAAACAACCTTTCCACGGGGGGTGTGGATAAGTGCCCCGTTGCTGTGGATATGTTTCGGAATTCCTATGTATCCTTCGGCACTTTTTCAGCTTGCACAATGAATAGGCAGTGTTTGTAACATGCTGTAATTGCGTGTCAATGATTATTTTGCCGGTCATTGGAGCCCGTGCTTTTACGGTTGCTGGATGACGGGTCGCAGGAAGGTTGCGTAAAGTGGATAAGTGCCACTCCTTGACAGAGGTCCTCTGGAGTGGTAGGTTGTCAAAAGACAACTATTTCATTTGGCAACCTGGAGGGCGCCATGCAGCCGATTACCACCCGTCAACGGGAAGTCCTGGACTATATCGCCGGTTTCGTCAACTGCAATGGCTACCCCCCGACCCTCAGGGAGATCGCCGGACATCTGAAGATAAGCGGTACCCTTGGCGTCATGAAGCATCTGGACGCCCTGGAGCACAAGGGCTACCTCAGGCGGGATGCCGGCAGCTCCCGGGGGATCGTCCTTGCCGGAAGAACTGCCCCGACCGCATCGCTCCCCGTCGTGGGGGTGGTTCGAGCCGGTCTGCCGCAGCCGGCCATGGAGGATATCGAGGACCATCTGTCCATCGACCGCTCACTGGTGAGGGGGGGGACCTTCTTCCTTCGGGTGAGGGGGGATTCCATGATCAATGCCGCCATCGTGGATGGCGATCTGGCCCTCATCCGCCCCCAGGCCACGGCCGAGAACCGGGACATTGTGGTGGCCATGATTGAGGGGGAGGCAACCCTCAAGCGCTTCTACCGGGGGAACGACCACATCCGCCTCCAGCCTGAAAACCCCAACCTGGAACCGATCATCGTCCGCAAAGGGGAGGGGGAGGTAACCATTGTCGGCAAGGTGGTGGGAATCTACCGCCCTCTGGAGTAAGGCGCCATGGAACCCGTGAACGGGCGCACCATCCTCCATGTGGACCAGAACGCCTTCTTCGCATCGGTGGAGCAGCAATCGAATCCAGAGTTGCGCGACAGGCCCATCGCAGTTATCGGCAGGGGACGCACGGTGGTAACAACCGCTTCCTACGAGGCCAGGGCCTTTGGCGTCAAAACAGGCATGACCACGTGGGAGGCGAAGCGGGCCTGCCCCCCGATCATTCTCGTCGTTGGCAACAACGCCGCGTACACCAGGATCTCCACCCAGATCAAGAGAATTTTCCTCGACTACACTCCCCTGGTGGAGACGTTTTCCATCGACGAGGCGTTTCTCGATGTGACCGGCTCCCTCCGGCTCTTCGGCTCCCCGGAGCGGATCGCCCACCTGATCAAGGCCCGGATCCGACACCACTTCGGGCTTACCTGCTCCATCGGCATTGCTCCCAACAAACTCCTCGCCAAGCTTGCTTCGGAAATGAAGAAGCCCGACGGGCTGACCATTATCAGGCCGGAAGAAACGGCCGGAGTCCTGGAGACTGTTCCCATCGAAGACCTCTGCGGGATTGGCCGGAAGACCCACCGCCAGTTGGCGCTTCTGGGCATCCGGACCTGCGGCGACCTGGGGCGCTTCCCCGTGGAGATTCTCCGGCGCAGGTTCGGGGTGATCGGCGAGCGGCTGGTGACGATGGGGCAGGGTAGTGACGACTCTCCGGTGGTTCCCGATGAGGAGGCCGAGGAGGTGAAGAGCGTCGGCCACAGCGCGACCCTGGATCGGGACATCACCGACCGGCACGAAATCCTCAGGTATCTCCTCCAGCTTTCCGAAATGGTGGGACGACGGGCCCGACGCTATGGCGTGGCGGGAAAAACGGTTCATCTGACCGTCCGCTATCAGGACTTCACCACCTTCGGCCGACAGCAGACGCGGCCACGGCCCACCAACGCCAGCGAGGAGATCTACGGGGAGGCGGTGCGAATTCTCGATACCTTCGTTCTGGAGCAGCCGGTGCGGCTTCTGGGGGTGAGGATCACGAACCTCTCCTACCAGCGGGAACAATTGCCCCTCTTTGCCGAGGAAAGACGCAGGGCGCTGGCAACGGGGGCCATGGATGCGGTGAACGACCGGTACGGCGACTTCTCGGTCACCTTCGGCAGCCTCCTGGACAGCGAGGAGAAGGGGTCCTTCGTTATCTCGCCGGCCTGGAGGCCCGAGGGGATCAGGAATGTGGACGTGAAGTGAAAAAAATGTCAGGCTACCAGCTTGGCAAGATTTTGTGACACATGGTGTCGCATTACGTTGGTAGGCTGCACGCACCGTGTCTGGAAGGGTGCCCTTATGAATGCTCGATCGGAACGACCCCATGCCCTGCCGGGCAAAACCCTCGCCCTTACTACCAACTGCGGCAAGCTCTATGTCACGGTGAATTGCGACCCCGTGAGCGGCCTGCCGGTGGAGGTCTTCTGCCGCTTCGGCAAGGCGGGCGGCTGCGGCAGCGCCGTTATGGACGGAATGACGCGGATGATCTCCTGCGGACTTCGGGCCGGCATGTCACCGGAAGAAGTGGTGGCCCATCTGCGGGGCATATCGTGCCATCGAGGGCCGGGCACCTGCATGGACGCTGTCGCCCTGGCAGTGGAGTCGGCATTGGAGAAAGAGGATGAGGAATCCTGATCAAACAGAATTATGTGCTTAGGTAAGTATGTATTGTTGCGGGCAATGGCAGCGAATCTGCGAGGGAGCTACTCTGATGCGCATCATCCATACTTCTGACTGGCACCTGGGGCACACTCTCCACGAGGTTTCCCGCGAGAAGGAACAACAGTCCTTTCTGGACTGGCTCCTGGATACCATTGGTGAACACCTGGCCGATGCGCTGCTGATCTGCGGCGACATCTTCGACAGCGCCAACCCGCCGGCCAGCGCCCAGCGGCTCTGGTACGGTTTCCTTGCCGGGGCGCGCCGCCGTTTTCCCCGGCTTGCCATCGTGGCAATGGGGGGGAACCACGACTCGGCCGCCCGGCTCGACGCCCCCGACCCGGTGCTGGGCGAGTTCGGCATCCGGGTAGTGGGTGGGGTTCCCTACGGTGAAGACGGCACCGTCCTCTGGGACCAGTTGGTGATACCCCTTCACGACGCAGGTGGCGCCGTCAGTGCCTGGATCGCCGCAGTGCCGTACCTGCGCCCGGCCGACCTGCCGCCGGTCCCGGAAGGGGAAGGGGACCCCCTCGTGGAAGGGGTGCGCCGCTTCTATGTCCAGGCCATTGCCGCAGCCAGCAGACACCGGCAGCCCGGCCAGCCCCTCATCGTCACCGGCCACTGCTACATGACCGGCGGCACCCTCTCCGAGCTTTCCGAGCGGAAGATCCTCGGCGGCAACCAGCACGCGCTGCCGGCCGATCTCTTCGGCGAGGGGGTCGCCTACGGGGCCCTCGGCCATCTCCATCTCCCCCAGACCGTCGGCGGTCGCCCGCACATCCGCTACAGCGGTGCTCCGATCCCCCTCTCCCTCGGGGAGGCGGACTACCCCAGCCAGGTGGTGCTTGTGGAACTTCATGGCGAAGCCTGCACCGCCGTCCAGCCGATCCGGGTCCCCCGCACCGTGGAGATGCTCCGAATCCCCGCACGGGGCGCGCTCCCCCTTGACGAGCTCCTCCCCCTTCTGGTTGTCCTGCCGGAAAGTAATGGTAATGACATCGCCACTGCCCCCTATCTGGAGGTGAGCGTTGCCCTCGACCGTCCCGATCCGTCCCTGCGGCAGCGTCTCGCCGCCGTCCTTGCGGGCAAGGCAATCCGCCTCATGAAGATTACCCCCGTCTACCCGGGGAGCGCCGGTCCCCTGGCCTCCGCAGCCCCGGAGCGGAGCCTCCGGGACTTCACCCCCGAAGAGGTTTTTGTCCAGCGTTACCGAAGCACCTATGATGATGATCCGCCACCGGAACTCCTGGCGGCCTTCCATACCCTGGTTGAGGACGTGACCCGGGAGGTAACGCCGTGAGGATCATCTCTATTTTCGGCAAAAACCTGGCGAGCCTCGAAGGGGAGTTCCACATCGATTTCGAAACGGGACCGCTGGCAGGCACGGGGCTTTTTGCCCTCACGGGCCCCACCGGCTCCGGCAAGAGCACCATTCTCGATGCCCTCTGCGTGGCCCTCTACGACAGGACACCCCGGCTGAGTCAGCGGGGCGGACCGCTCATCGGCGGCGGTGACGACGACAGCGGCAAACTCGCCGCCTGGGACGTGCGGAGCCTCCTGCGGCGCGGCACCGGTTCAGGCTACGCCGAAGTGGTCTTTGCCGGCCGCAACGGCCAGCGCTACCAGGCCCGCTGGGAGGTGCGCCGGGCCCGGGAGTCGGCCACCGGCAAATTCCAGAACCAGAGCATCACCTTTCGCAACCTCACCACCGGCCAACTCCTCGGCGGCTCCAAAACAGAAACCCTGACACTCATCCAGGAGACGGTGGGGCTCACCTACGAGCAGTTCTGCCGCTCGGTCCTCCTTGCCCAGGGGGAGTTCGCCGCTTTCCTCAAGGCCGATGGAAGGGAACGGGCCGAGCTCCTCGAGCGGATCACCGGCACCGGCATTTACAGCCGGATCTCCGTGGCCGCCTTTCGCCGGATGACCGACGAGAAAGGGCGCCTCGACAACCTCCTCCGCCAGCAGGGGGATATCGTCATCCTTACCGATGAGGAGCGGCGCGGAACCGAAGGAGAGGTCACGGAGGTCATCAGGGAACTGGAAGCCTGTCGGGAGCGCCTCCGGGCCGCAGAGCAGGCCGAGTCATGGTACGGCCGCCGGGCAGCTCTCCGGCAGGAGGCGGATGGGGCACGGCAAGCACTGGCCGAGGCCGAGGCCGCCAGCGCGGCGGCGGAATCCCTTCGACGGGAGGTTTCCGCAGTCGAGGCTGCCCTGCCGCTTCGGCCCCTGCTGGAAGGGGCCGACCGGACAAGGAGGGAGCACGGGGAGGCATTGCGCATCCTCCATGAACTCATCACCCAGTTGGAGGGCGTCAATCAGGCGGTTGCCCGGGATGAGGCAGCAGTTGCCTCTGCCCGGGAAGCAAAACAACGGGCTGAGGAGAGGAGGGATGCAGCGCGCCCCCTCCTGGACCGGGCCCGGGAGCTGGATACCCGGCTCGCCGATGGGCGGCTGCGCCTGGCAAGTGTCGAAGAGAGCGTCGCAACGGCCCGTATTGCCCATGTTGATGGTGCCGCGGCCCTGACTCTCTGCCGGCAGGAGGCCGGGGTGGTGGCCGGAGAGCTGGCTGATGCCGGGGGCTGGCTTGACGCACACCGGCACCTGGAGCCCCTGGCCGGGGAGTGGAACCTCTGCCGGCTGGAGCTTGAGCGTTACGTTGCGGCCCACGGCGCCCTGCAACAGACAGGCGTCGAGCAGGACCGACTGGCGGGTGTGGAGCTAATGGCCCGACAGGCGTGCGCCGACGCACGGGAGCGTCTCGCCATTGCCGATGAAGTTATCGCCGTTCGCCGTCAGGAATTGGCGCTGGCCGACGAACGCCTTCGGCTCTACGACGGCCCCGGACTGCGCGAAGACCGGCTTGCGCTTGAAGTGCGCCGGGAAATCGTGCGGGAGATGCTTGCCGCGGCCCGGTTCGCCGCCGATGCTGCCAGGGACGCCGCCGACGCCGGTGCTGCCGCCGCAGCGGCCCGGCAGGAGGCAGCCATTGCCGAACAGACGGTGCGCGCGGGTGCGGACGAAAAGATCCGGCTCGACGCAGCCCTTACGGAGGCAGAGTTGGCCCTCCGGATGGCCCGCTCCGCCCTCGATCTGGAGCAGTACCGCCCCGGCCTGGTTGCTGGGGAGCCCTGTCCCCTGTGCGGCTCCCCCGACCATCCCTGGGCCGGGGAGCTTCCCCCCGCCGTTGCCCTTATTGGCGAGCAGGAGGCTCGGGTCGCGCTGCTTCGTGGTGACAAGGAGGAGCTCGATCGACGGATCGCCGCCGCCGGGGTGACGACGACTGCCGCAACCGCCCGGGCCGAGCGGGAAGAGGAGCGTGCCCGGGATGCCGCGGCCCGCCTCGATCAGTGCCGGGAGGGGTGGGAACGACTCAGGGCCGAGAGCGCCTGTCCGGAGCTGCCGACTGAGGTGGCCGAACCATCGGCCACCGGATGCGTCGAGGGGATTCTCCTGACCATGGGTAAGGGTCTCGAGGCCATTGGCCGACAGGAGCGGGAGCTGACCGAGGCACAGCAGGCCGAGCGGGCCGCACGGGAGGCCTTCGAAGCCGCCCGATCGGAACGGGAACGAACTGCCGAGGCCCTGACCCGTGCCGAGGAAACGCGCCGGACGGCGCTCCAGGCGCTGGAGGCGGCGGACCGCTCCAGAAGCCAGGTCGCAACGGAACTCGAACGGATCACCGGGATCATCGCTCCCTTTCTGGCGGGGATCGACGGCTGGGAAACGAAATTGGGCCAAGATCCGGCCCAATTACTGGTGTTCTGTACCACGACTGTTGCCGCATGGGGCGACTGTACCACCCGCCGTGACGGGGCAGCCCGCCGCGCGGCGGCCCTTGAGGTGCGCCTTGCCGAACTGTGGACCCGATGCGATGGGTTTGACGCGGCGCTACGCCAGCGAGAGGAGGAGCTGACCCAGCATCGTGAGGCTGTGCAGCGGCTCCAGAAGGAGCGCCATGGCGTCCTTGGGGGGCGGACAGTGCAGGAAGTGGAAGAGGAGCTTCGCAGCGCGGTCCAGACTGCCGAGGGCCTTCTGGACGCTGCCCAGAAGGCCCTCGGTGCCGCTCTTTCCCGTCAGGCCGACCTGAACGGTCGTGTCGGGGAGGCCCGACGGCTCATCGTGGAGCGCGAACAGGCCATGACGATGGCTGCTGCCACTCTCGCCGAGGCTCTGGCACGACGCGGCGCGGAGGAGGATGAACTGCGGGCGCTGATTTCCCAGGGCAGCTGCTGGCTGGGAGAGACGCGGGAAACGCTTCGACTCCTGGACGAAGGACTTCAGCATGCACGTATCCTGGTGGCAGAGCGGGACCGGGTTCTGGCGGACCATGAGGCCGCAGGCGCTCCCGGTATCGCCGAGCCGGAACTCCCGGCGGTCAAAGCCGAGCGGTCCCGGCAGGTCTCGGTGCTGGAGGAAAGACAGTTCGCGCTCCGGCACCGCATCGAGACCGACGATGGCGCCCGCCGCAAACATGTTGAAATCCTCCCCCGGATCACCGTTCAGCGTGCCACCACCGAACTCTGGCAGGGTCTCTCCGAGCTCATCGGTTCGGCCGACGGCAAAAAATTCCGCACCTACGCCCAGAGCCTCACCCTCGACGTGCTCCTGGGCTACGCCAACGAACACCTCTTCTCCCTGGCCCCCCGCTACGGGGTCATGCGGGTCCCCCAGGCGGAGATGGAGCTCCAGATGGTGGACCGGGATATGGGGGACGAGGTCAGAAGCGTCAACAGCCTCTCCGGCGGCGAGAGCTTCCTGGTCTCCCTGGCCCTGGCCCTGGGGCTCTCCTCCCTCTCGGCCCACATGACACCGGTGGAGTCGCTCTTTGTGGACGAAGGGTTTGGCACCCTCGACCAGGAGACCCTTGAAGTGGCCCTGGCCACCCTCGACTCCCTCCAGGCCTCGGGCCGCAAGGTTGGGATCATTTCCCACGTCCCCGGCCTGGCCGAGCGGATCGGCGCTCGGGTAGAGGTGGTTCCCCGGGGCGGGGGACGGAGCATCGTGCGGGTGGCGGGGGCGGCATAATTGCTCCCTTTACCCGGTCCGTCGAAGCATCCCGACAAAATTCCGTGCGAGGAGCGGATGGAGCTCGGTTCCCGCGGCGTCGAGCAGATACGACGTGACTACGTCAAAATCGATACTTTCCTGGTAGGCACGGTGTGTGCGGGTCGCATCGAAGAAATCTGAGATGGCCGTCATCTGGCTCACGGGATGCTGTCGCCACCCCTTCCGTACCTGGGGGTACCCCTCTTGGTTATACTTCATGTGGTGTTCGAAGGCGACGACCGCCGCCAGGTGAGGTACCCCCGGCGTGTTAAGGAGGTACTGGGCCCCCTTCAGGGGGTGCTGGCGCACGATGTCCCACTCCTGTTCGGTGAGCTTACCGGGTTTGGTGATGATCTCCTCGGGGATGAAGAGTTTGCCGATGTCATGCATCATCCCTGCGACGCCGATCTCGTGGAGCAGCTGTCCGTCCATTCCGAGGGACATGGCCTGGGAGACGTTGAGGAGGCAGACGTTGGTCGAATGGGTAAAGGTATACTCGTCGATAGCCTTTAGGGGCGAGATGGTCATGAGAGGATCGAGCTTGTCTTTGAAGATTTTGATAAAGGAGGTCACGACTTCGTTGATGCCCGACATCTTCAGTTTGCGGTACCGTCGGACCCCCTCGTAGATCTCCACAAGCCTCAGCAACTCCTCCTTGGGCATGGCGGCGAAGGAGGGGTGTGCCCGAAGCCCCTCCATGCTGTCTTTGCCGTCCTCAGCCCCGACGAAGCGGACTTCCACGGAGCCGAAGCGGATGTGTTCGGTGGAACGAAGCTCTTCCCTGGCGAGGGCACGCTTTGTCATCCCCGCGATGAATGAGTTCAATTCCTCGGCGGCAACGCCGGGGAGCAGTCTGATATGACCGATTCCCCGTGCCCGGAGCCCCTGGGCGAAACGTTCCAGCCCCAACCCCACCTCGAGCGGTGTCCCGTCGACGATGATCTCGCCATCAAGGATGAGCATGTTCGTTTCTCTTCCCTCAGAAAGGGCGGTCGAGACGCTTTCAAGGGCATCGGCGCAGCGTCTCTGGGTCTGGTCGTGGCCCAGGCCATAGAGATCCGCATGGGTGGCAGCGGTGACCACATGTTTGACGAACGCGAGGAGATGCTGGTAGTTGTCTGATTTCATGGAGATTTTCTCTTCATGCGCACCCGGGTAATGGCTGCCTGCCGTGCCAGCTCGACACCGCCCCGTTCCGCCGCCTGGAGGATAGCCCCGACCGAGCCGTTCGGATACCGGTCAAGGGTCTGGAGGATCTCTTCCTTGATGCGCTTCAGCGGCAGGGAAAGGAGTAGGGTCCGTTGCCCCATGAGCCGCTCCAGAGCCGGGAGCACCGTTGGGTCTGCAATGTCCGCAAGAGCTCGCACCGCAGCACAGCGCACCTCCACGGGGGCTTTCACGCTCACCCCCCCCACAAGCTCCGCCAGCCGTGTGAGGACGGCAGGCCCAGGGTGGATGACCGCCAGCTGGATGGCCAGCATTTGTGACTCCGGGTCCGCGTCTGTAAGCTCCCGGCAGAGGACCTCTTCGGCATCCGACGTGCGCAGCTCCAGAAGTGCCTTGATCACTTCGTGCCTGACCCGGTGATGGGGATGACGGGCCACACGTCGCAGATGGGTTGCCACGGCCGGATTCTTCATGGCGCGCAGGACGACGACCATGTTGCGCACCATGAACCATCGCGGGTCGCGCAGCCGTGCCGCAACGCCGTCGATGGCCGCCTCGCCGATGCCCGAGAGGCAGTCGATGTAAAAGCGCCTCAGGGCCATGCGGCTTTCCGTGGCAAGGCGTTCCAGAACGGGTTCCACGAAGGGTTTGCCTACGCTCGTGATGAGTCCGCCGATCTCGGCAAACCTGTCCTTTCCCCATACATCCAGCTCATCGAGCACTGCCGCCACGGAGGCAGGATCGGCAAAGGCCCCCAACAACGCTTCGTGGACCGGCATCAGCCCCATTGAAGGTCCGCTGCACCGCCGACTCAACTCGGTATGCATCAGGGTAAGGGAGCGAAAGTCGGACGTATCCCTGAAAAAGGTATAGAGATCGAAGAGATGGCGCTGCATGGTCTCGGGATCGTAATCATCGGACAGCTTTTCCATGATCTCGAGGATAATCTCCGACATCCGGGATTCGATGGTCAAAGCCGAGATTTCAGCATGAATGGCGTGGAGTTCTTTTTCCTCCAGCACGGACGCTATGTCGTCCTGGGCGAGCCGTCGCAGGGTCTGCTGGTAACCCGAGGGGAGAAAGCTGTCGGGCTCATCCTCGCGGAAAATCACCCGAAGCCGCTGACCAAGCTCCCGTTCGGTCAGCGTATCGAGCAGCGTCGACGGTTCCTCGGTGGCTAATCCCTGGCGGTTGCGGGAAAAGGCCTGAAGGATGTTGAGGACCCCGGGGGAAAGGTATGAGCGCCGGGTGCTCACATCATCGAGGGCCTCAAGGATCATCTCATCGGGGTAGCTTGAGAGGAGCTTTTCAGCGGCGGTCTGCCGCTGCGGGAGATTTTCGAAGGTGCTCTGGAGGAATTGACTCCTGAGTTCAGGGCTGAGGTATTTGACAAAGAAGCCGATTTTTTTGAACGAATCGGCGTCGTGCTGCTCGGCACGCTCATCCTTGTCGAGCTCACTCAGGAAACGCGAGATGGCCTTGTCGTAACTCTCCTTGAGGCGTCCCCCAAGCCGCGCCTCATTCTTTTTGATGAAGGCGGCCAGTTTTTCGGGGGGAATCTCTTCGTCGGCAATGACGCGCGTCCCCTGGGGAGAGAGGGTTCCTTCGAGGAGACCCTGGACGAAACGCCCCCAGAGTGCGCCACCGCTCTTCGCCAGCTCCGTGGTGAGGGGTTGTGCCTGGGCCTCCTCTGTGATGCGGAAGGCGGCGTAATCGATCCTGTTCACGGTAATGTGGCGAATCTCTTCTTTCTCCAGTACCGCCTGCATCCCACCCTGGGCGGCAATGTGGTCGCGGGGTGTGCAGAGCAGGCCGAGGAACCGGCTCAGCTCTTCCCGGGATAGCTCCCGGTGAAATGTCACCGTGGCCATGCCCCGGCCGAAGAGAACGCCGGCCATGTCGCGGTACACGGGGTTCTGGCGGTCGAGATGTCCTTGCCCGATGAGCAGGGTGTCACGGGCGATTCCCACGGTGACTTCCGGAAGAGTGGCGACGAGGCCGTCGAAACGTTGCACGGCAAGATCCACTGCTGCCTCTACCGAGGGGTGCTGCGTGGGATAGGCAATCATCTGCCTGCGTGCGATGTTCAAGGCATAGATGAACTGGGAAAGCTGTTTGAGGTCAACGGCAGGGTTGTTCTCGCCGGTATGAGATGGCTCCACGCAGGGACTCCGTAGGCAGACATGGGTGTTCTACGGGGATACAGCACGATTAGTGCCAATGACTCTTTCTGGAAAGAATCGTTCTGTTGCGACGGTAATAAAGTTCATGGAAGCCGGCAGCTTCATGGTAGTATTTGACGCCGACCGAACAGAGGGAGTGAGATGCATGGAAGAACGGATTCGCCCCGGATTGTACCGGCATTATAAGGGAAATTTCTACAGGGTGATTGGCGTGGCCCGCCACAGTGAAACCAGGGAGGAGGTGGTGGTCTACCTCTGTCTGTACGACGACTGTTCCCTGTGGGTTCGTCCCCTGTCGATGTTCGTGGAGACGGTCACTGTCGAGGGAAGAGATGTGTCGAGATTCGAATGGTATGACGGGAATAAAGCCATGCTCGAGGTGGATCGGGAACGCTGCAAGGGGTGCGGACGCTGCGTTTCGGCCTGCGGGGGGCGGCTCATCAGCCTGGAAACATTCGAGGGGAAGAAGATTGCGGTGATTGGGAGGCCCCAACAGTGCGATCTGTGCGGTCGGTGCATCGCGGAATGCCCGTTCGGAGCCATCTCGCCCCGCGCGGTGCCATCGGAAAGCCGCTGATCTCACTCAGCGCGCGGGAGCTTTCCACGAGGCCTGTGGATAACCTCCGCGCAGCTGTGGGTATGTCCCGGGATTTCCGTGTATCCTTCAGTACTTTTTCAGTTTGCACAACGGATAGGCATGAGTTGCAACCCATTGAAATGCTGTGTCAACAACTATTTCATGTTTTCGTAGAACAGAAACACCAGGAGTACAACGAGCGCCGAAGCGACGATCATCAGCACGAAGGCAATGATGGTGTTTATGGTGTCCTGGACCTTTTCCTTCGGTGTCCTGGTTTCCCTGATATATCGGCCCATCGGCATCCTCTGGCTCGGCACGGTATTTCAGCCTGTTCATCCACTATGTACCCATATATGTTTCCACAGTATCGGAAAATATCCCCAAGATCAAGTTCCCATGTCGTTATCCGAACCAGGATTCCCCGGAGGTTTTTTGTTTTTCATTAGCTTCTGCTTTTAAAATATTGCAAGGCTGGGGACTCAGGTATAAACTGTTTTTGATTTCGAATCATCAAGGCCCAAGCGATCGTGAAACTATCGGCGACGTACGGAGTTGGCATGGCGTGCGTTTCACTGGAAAAGTTCATAATTGCGGAGAGTCAGCTCGCCCATGTCCATTTCCTTCTCAAGACGAAGGCGCAACGTGGTGATCGTTCCGCCTTCATCTATAATGCCGAACGCTTCTTTGATCTCCACGAGACGAATAACCTCTCCGATCTCATCACCACCCGCACGGATCACCTTGAAAATGCCATGTCCCGCGGGCTCATCCGGCTTGGGGCTCTCATTTTGATGGGCGGGTTCGCCGCCCTTGCGAAACCTCCCCTGAGTCTCTGTACGCTCCCCTTTGCTCTGTATCTGATCTGGGAAGAAATCGGACTGATCCGGCATGCCTATCTTCTCGACCGCTCTCTTAAGGAGTACGTCAGGACGCTGCGGGAGACTATGCCCACAAGAAAAAATGAGTTCGTGAGGGAAATGATTGAAAAGACCGATGCCGTAGCGTCGTGCATCCGCACCTGACCCGATTCCCCGGGGCATCCTGAGCGAAATGACCGATCCGGCCACGGCCGGTTTTTTTGTGTCTTTCTTACCCCAACGTCCCCCATGTCCCGTACCCTTTACATGCATTCAGGGTTGCATCGGCCCGTTGCATCCTTATACTTGTTTTCTACCGTTCGCCGGCAAACGCTTTGAGAACACAAGCGCAACGGCGGCGGAATCTACACTACAGGTTGGCCGGAACCCGATGGAAAACCTTGCCGATATCTTCGCCACCTTTGCCCAGCGCGGGAATACGACCGCTTTCGTCTACCGGACGGGGGTGCGGCGCCATACCTTTACCTACCGTGAGGTGCATGATCTCTCGCTTCGCATGAACCGCTGGCTGGCCGAGCAGGGGGTAGGTGAGGGGGACCGGGTGCTCATCTGGGCGCCCAATTCCCCCTGGTGGGCGGTGGCTTTCTGGGGAATCGTGACCCGGGGGGCAGTAGCCGTGCCGGTTGACTTCATGTCGGGGACCGAGCGGGCCGAGACCATTGCCGGCCTTACGGAGGCGAAACTCGTCATCCAGAGCAGGGACAAGCTCGACCGGATTACGGGTCGGCCGTCGGTGTTGCTGGAGGAACTTGGCTTTCTCCTCGAAGGGGTAGAGCCCCTCGCTACCATCCACCGGCCGGCCCCCGGCGACATGGCCGAACTGATCTACACCTCCGGCACCACCGGCAACCCCAAGGGAGTGATCCTCACCCACCGGAACCTGGTTGCCAACCTGCTTCAGGTGAACGGTCACATTCCGGTCGTCACCACCGATTTCACCTTTCTGTCGCTCCTCCCCCTTTCGCACATGTTCGAGCAGATGGGGGGCTTCTTCACCCCTCTCTACCGGGGGGCAACCATCACCTACATCCGTACCCTCAAACCATCGGCGATCATGGAGGCATTGGATGAAGAGGATATCTACGCCATCATCGCCGTGCCGCGGCTCCTCCAACTCCTCAAGGGGTCCGTTGAGCGGGAGCTGGAGGCCAAGGGGCTTGGTTCGATCTTCCGGCGGCTCCTGAAGGCGGGGGAGCGGATGCCCCGAGGACAGCGCTCGATCCTCTTCTGGCCGATATCACGGAAGTTCGGCCGCAACTTCGCCCTGTTCGTTTCGGGCGGCGCTCCCCTTGACCCGGAAGTTTTCCGTTTCTGGGACACCCTCGGATTCACAGTAGTCGAGGGGTACGGCCTTACCGAGTGTGCGCCGGTCCTGACCGCCAATACCGTGGAGCACCAGGTGATGGGCTCTGTGGGACTCCCCCTTGCCGGGGTGGAGTTGCGGCTCGAGGGGGGTGAAATCCTTGCCCGGGGCGATAACATCTTTCCCGGCTACTATCGCAACGACGAGGCGACTCGCGGGGCCTTCGCCGACGGCTGGTTCCGGACCGGCGACCTGGGGGAGTTGGACCAGGACGGCTGGCTCCGGATCAAGGGGAGGAGCAAGGAACTCATCGTCACCGGAGCCGGGGTAAACGTCTACCCTGACGAGATCGAGGCGATCCTCAACCGGACCCCCGGGGTGCGGGAGGCGTGCGTCATCGGACTTGACCGGGGAATGGGTGAGGAGGTCCACGGGGTCCTTATTCCGGACGACAGCGGCCGGCCGTTGGAAGAGATCATCCGGGAAGTGAACGGACAGCTCGACCAACTGCATCAGATCACCGGCTTTACCGTGTGGCCCGATGGGGAGTTCCCCAAAACAACCACCCTGAAGATCCGCAAATTCCAGGTGAAGGAACGGGTTGAACAGGGTGGGGGCGCCGCGGGAAGCGGCCGTGGTGCCGACCGGCTCGCGGCCCTCATCGCATCAATAACCGGCTCTCCCCCGGAGCGGGTCACGGAGCAGGCGCTGCTGGTCGCCGACCTGGGGCTCACCTCCATTGCCCGGCTCGAACTCGTGAACGCTCTGGAGATGGAATTCCGCCTCGACCTGGAGGATTCGTCCATCGGTCCCCAGACCCGCGTGTCTGATCTTCGGGAGATCATCCGGCGGCGTGAAAAGATCAGCACCCGCGAGCATTTCAGACCCCGGGCAACCAGGGGGCTGGCGCTCGCGGTGCGGCGCCTTCTCGATACGGTGCTCCACGGCCCACTCCTGCGTGCCTTTGTCGCCCTCGATGTCGTGGGGACCGAGAACCTTGGCCATGTGGATGGACCGGTCATGTTCGTTTCAAACCACCTAAGCTACCTGGACCAGCCGGCCATCATGTTCGCACTCCCCGAGGCGTGGCGCTACAATACGGCCAGCGCCGCCTGGGAGGAGTTCTTCTTCCGCAATTTCAGGAACCTCCCCCAGCGACTCTGGAAGCGGTTCACCTACGAGTACGCCAGCGTGGCCTTCACAGCCTTTCCGCTTCCCCAGACCCGGGGATTTCGAGGGGCGCTCCGTTTCATGGGCACACTGGTCGACCGCGGCATGAACATCCTTCTCTTCCCCGAGGGGGAGCGCTCCCGGCACGGCGCACTACTGCCGTTCCAACAGGGGCTTGGGATCATGATTCGCGAACTGGGGGTGCCGGTGGTGCCGGTCAAGATCAGCGGGCTCGAGGCGGTTTTACCCCGGGGGGCCCGGTGGCCGAAGCGGGGCAGAGTTACTGTGACTTTTGGCAGACCGGTTCACTTCCGGGGAGAAACGCCGGCCGAGATTGTGGATATCGCACGGCGCGCTGTGGAGGAACTGTAGCTCATGGGATGGCACCTGAAAACCATCGAAGAAACCATCGCAGAGCTTGGCACCTCCCCGCAAGGGCTTTCAGCTGATGCGGCTCGGCAACGACTCGTCGAGAACGGTCCCAACGAGCTCCAGGAACAGGCCCGCCGGACCCCGGTCGCCATGCTCCTTTCCCAGTTCACCGATTTCATGATTCTCATCCTCATGGGGGCGGCAGTGCTGGCAGCGGTGATCGGCGATCTGGGCGACGCCATGCCGATCATTGCCATTGTCATCCTCAATGCCGTGATCGGTTTCGTCCAGGAGTTTCGGGCCGAGCGGGCCATGGCGGCCCTGCGGGAAATGGCGGGGAACAGCGCCACCGTGATGCGGGACGGGAGCCCCGTTGCCATCCCTGCCCGGGAGATCGTGCCGGGGGATCTGGTGCTGCTAGAGGCGGGAAACGTGGTACCGGCCGACCTTCGGTTGGTGGAGGCAGCCCAACTGAAGGCGGTGGAAGCGGCCCTCACGGGGGAGTCGCTGCCGGTGGAGAAGGTGACGGAGCCCTTCGCCGATCCGGACCTCCCCCTGGGGGACCGGCGGAATATGGCCTACAAGGGGACCGTGATCTCCTACGGGCGCGGCGCGGGGATTGCCGTGACGACGGGCATGGGCACGGAGCTGGGCCGCATCGCCATCATGCTCCAGAACGAGGAGGAGACCAGGACCCCGCTCCAGAAGCGGCTCGCGGTCTTCGGCCAGCGTCTTGCGGTGGCGATCCTCATTGTCTGCGCCATCATCTTCACCCTCGGCTTTTTACGGGGAGAGCCACTGCTCCTCATGCTCCTCACCGCCATTTCCCTTGCGGTGGCCGCCATTCCCGAGGCGCTCCCCGCGGTGGTCACCATCACCCTCGCCCTGGGCGCCCGGAAGATGGTCAGGCAGAACGCCCTCATCCGGCGGCTTCCGGCGGTGGAGACCCTCGGCTCGGTCACCTACATCTGTTCGGACAAGACCGGAACCCTAACCCTTAACCGGATGACCGTGGAGAAGGTCGCGGTCAACGGCGGCGAACTGCCGCTGGAGGATATCTGCGGTGCCGGCGGTGGCGAGGCGGGCCGTCACTTCATGATGGCCCTCGCCCTCTGCAGCGACGCACGGCTCGACGGCAAGGGGAACCTTATGGGCGACCCCACCGAAACGGCCTTGTCAGCCGCAGCCCTTTCCTGCGGGTACGACCGCAAGGAGCTCGAGGGAGATCACCCGCGCGTGGCCGAACTCCCCTTCGACTCCGAACGCAAGCTCATGACCACCTTCCACCGGCAGGAGGACGGGTTTATCTCCTACACCAAGGGGGCAGTGGAGTCGATTGTCGACAGGTCGTCGGCAATGCTCGCGATGGAAAAAGAGAGTCCCCCCGACAGTGAGGGAATCGTCCGATTGAGCGAGGAGATGGCGGCGGAGGGGCTACGGGTCCTGGCCGTGGCCATGCGGCGCTGGGAGGAAATTCCCCAGCGCCTGGAAAGCGACCTCGTGGAGGAGGAACTCGTTTTTCTCGGCCTGGTGGGGATGATGGATCCGCCGCGGGAGGAGGCGGCTGAGGCGGTGGCCAACTGCAGGAGTGCCGGCATCACGCCGGTCATGATCACCGGCGATCACCCCCTTACGGCCCGGATCATCGCACGGCGCCTTTCGCTCATCGAAGATGACGACAGCGCGGTCATAACCGGTCGAGAACTCGCCGACCTCCCCCTGGAGGAATTCGAGCAGCGGGTGGAGGATATCCGGGTCTACGCCCGGGTGGCGCCTGAGCAGAAGCTGAAGATCGTCAAGGCCCTCCAGGACCGGGGGCATTTCGTCGCCATGACCGGTGACGGCGTTAACGACGCCCCGGCCCTCAAGCGGGCAGACATCGGCATTGCCATGGGGATCACCGGCACCGACGTGTCCAAGGAGGCGTCTGCCATGATCCTCCTGGACGACAATTTCGCCACCATCGTCAAGGCGGTGCGGGAAGGGCGCCGGATCTACGCCAACATCCTGAAGTTCATCATCTACTCCATCACCTCCAACGCCGGAACCCTGGTGGCCATAACCCTTGCCCCCTTCTTCGGGTTGCCGCTGCCGCTCCTGCCGATCCAGATCCTCTGGCTGAACCTTTTGACCGACTCCCTGCCGGGACTGGCCCTGGCGGCCGAACGGGCCGAGCATGACGTCATGAACCGCCCCCCGGTGGACCCAAAAGAGGGGATATTCTCCGGCGGCCGGGGGTATTACGTGGTCGGTTTCGGCATCCTCATCGGCGCCGTCGCCCTGGCGTTCCAGGCCTTTGCCCTGCGTCGGGGACTTCCCTGGCAGACCATGGTCTTCACCTTCCTCGTCCTGAACCGGATGGCGGTGGCCCTGGCGGTCCGCTCCGACCGGCAGTCGCTCTTCCGGATCGGCCTTCTCTCGAACCGCCCCCTCTGTGGGGCGATCGTCATTACCTTCCTTCTGCAGCTGATGGTCGTCTATACGCCGGTGCTCAACCCGGTTTTCTCCACGACGCCCCTCTCCGGAGAAGCCCTTGCCCTGACGGTGGGACTGGCGCTCGGGATGATCCTGGTCTCGGAACTTCACAAAGTAATCAAGCGGATGGTGCGACGGGGCTGAATCAGATGTCGAGGACGACCGTTGCCCGCCATGTCCCGTCCCGATGTTCGACGGCGAATCGGTGGAGGGTGACGGCCTTCACGTCCACGATCATGGAATGCCGGCCGGGGTC
Organism: Geobacter sp.; assembly: GCF_030834625.1. Taxonomy (NCBI): domain Bacteria; kingdom Pseudomonadati; phylum Thermodesulfobacteriota; class Desulfuromonadia; order Geobacterales; family Geobacteraceae; genus Geobacter; species Geobacter sp. The sequence goes on along the minus strand of NZ_JAUQXO010000020.1, from coordinate 32,515 downwards.
GATCTCTTCGCCCCGGGCCGTGGCCCGGAGCTTCAGGACGGACCCCGTGTCGGCAATGGTGAGGGATGATGCCCGGAGAAGGAGTCTCCGGGCATCCTTGTAATAGATGAGTTCCTGCAGGAAAGCGAAGAGGAGGAGGTCAAGGTCCTCGTGTTCGAGGATGATCTCAATCTCCTGACGGGGATGGACGGTGGCGAGATCCTCCACCATCACATTCGTCAGGGCGTCGGCAGCCGCAACGAACATCTCCTCGCGGGTGGCGCCGGTGGCCTCGAAGGCGGCGTCGGCGGTGGCAATGTCGGGCAGGTAGCGGTAGGGCATGGTTGATAGGGGAAGGCGCGTCAGAGAAGCGCGTCGATTGCCTCGAAGTCGATCTCGTTCTCCGCATTGGCCCTGATCCAGTTGAGCTTTTCCTGGTCCTCGGAGGTAATTTTTGCCACGTCCTCCATGAGGGTGGTGAAGACGCTGGCCGTGGAATCGTGAACCCTGATGTAGGGGATATTGCTGTCGTCGAGGATCTGCTGGCTGATCTCCGAAGCCGGCACATGGCCTGCGATGACGAGCCCCACGATTTTCTCCCGGTAGGCGGGGATGTGGTAGAGGGAGGAGAGGGTGACGATCAGTTCGTCGCGGGAGCTGGTGATGACGATGAGCGTCGACTCTTCCAGGGCGTCCACCACCCGCTGGGCCGAGGCGGCCCCCAGGTGGATGTGGTGGATGATGCGGCTTTGCCCGTCGGGATCACCGTGGACCGGAAGAGTGAGAAGCTTGCCGATGTGGGAAAGGGTGGGGTTCGCCAGGATAGGGGAGTAGTTGAAGCCTCCGCTGATCTTGAGGGACCGTCCCGGAAAGCCTCTGCCGAGGAAACTGATGATCGACTCCCGTTTGTCGGCCCGGAGCTTGTTGACAATCACCATCCGGACGTCGGCTTCCTCTTTCTCGTAGAGCGCCAGGTTCAGGTGAACCGCGTCGATGGAGCTGCCGATGCCGCTGTCGGTTACGATGATGACCGGAGCGTTCAGGGTATGAGCCACGCACGCATTGCTGAGGCCGATGACCGAACCGACACCGCCGTGTCCAGCCCCTTCGATGATGAGAAAGTCGTACTTTTTATCGAGGATTTCGAAGGATTCGAGGATCTTTGTCCTAAGGGAGCCGCAGTCGATCTTACCGCTCAGGTAGTCGCGGGTGAAGTTCTTGTGGAGCGAAACCGGGTTCATGAGGGGAAGATCCTCCTCAAGCCCGAAGGTTCGCGCCATGAGGATTGCATCCATATCGACGGAGAGGCCGTTGTATCCTTCGATCTTGGGGCCGATGGGCTTGATAAAGCCGACTTTGCGGTACTTCTGCCGTGCCAGATGCATGAGTGAAACGCTCATGGTGGTCTTGCCACAGTTCTGTCCCGTTGCGCCGATGAAGACTCTCTTCGCCATGCGTTCCCCCCCCGCGGTATATGGATTCAGTCAAAACTGCAAGGCACAGCTCCTGCCTACGGTTTGTGTCACGGAAACTGAAATGAGTATACACCATTGATTTCAGGGGGCGAGTGAAAAAACACCCCCTGTTGCGGGACAACACAGCGCATCCCACCAGTCGCCCTGCTCCATACAATGTCTTTGGCCCGCTTTGTGCTTGAAGCCCAGTAACATCACTCCCGAAAGGTGACCCGTGAAATTTCTCCGATTGCTTCTTCCCGTCGTCATGGTTGTGGCGGGGTGTTCACCGGTTCGCGAACAACTGAACGCCTGGCAGGGTGCCCGGCTCGACCAACTGATCGAGCAGGCCGGTCCGCCGTCATCCGTTTCGGCTGATATGGCCGGAAACAGATTCTACCACTGGCATGAAGACCGGGGCGGAGTCTACACCTACAGTGGTCCGGTCAACCTCAAGTGCGAGCGGGTATTCGGCGTTGACGACCAGGAGATCATCACCTCATTCACCTGGTCCGGCAACTGTGTCGCCATCCCCGACTCCCCCTGGCAGCGCCTGCCGCAGGGCAAAGAACAGGGGGAATGACCCATGCGGATCAATGACAAAATTTCGTCACGGGATGTCGAGAAGAAGGCAGGGAAGGGAACGCTCGTAAGATCGGGTGGCGGAGAAGGCAACTCACCCTTCGTGCGGGCGCTGTCATTGCGCCGGACTGAGATTGACACTTATGAGCAGCAACTTCTGGACCTGAAGGATGAGATTGACCGGGCCGGCACGGAACTCGAGCGCGAACCGACCATCGCCAACTTCAGAAGCTTTCGCGACCTCATTGCCACCCTCGCCAAAACGGTGACCTCCAACGCCTACCGCCTCGAGCGCGTGGGAGGAACAACCATCAATCCCCGTTGCTTCGAGATCGTCACGGTGATCGACCGGGAGGCGGACAGCCTCCTGCGCCTCATCATGACGGAAAACAAAGACCGTCTGGCGATCACCAACAAGATCATGGAACTCAAGGGGCTGATCGTCGACTTCCTCACCTGATCGCCCGACAGCATCCTATCCCTTGACGTTGCCGATGGGGAGCAGCCTCACCACCCGCCTGCTCAGGTGGGCCCGCTCCGTCGCCTCGGCCACGTCGTCGATATCCTTGTAGGCCCGACCCGCCTCTTCGGCAAGCCCGCCCCACGAGGCGGTCCGCACGTAGATACCCCGCTCCTCCATGTCCCGCTGCAGTTTCTGTCCCTTCACCATCTTCTTGGCCTGGTGCCTGCTCATGGTTCGTCCGCTACCGTGGGCGGTGGTAAAGAAGGTTTCACTACCTCCCGACTCTCCCGCCAGGAGGTAGGAGCCGGTCTCCATGCTCCCGCCGATGATGACCGGCTGACCGGTTTCCCGGTAGCGCTCGGGCAGCCCCTCCATGCCGGGACCGAAGGCCCGTGTCGCCCCCTTGCGGTGGACGAGGAGCTCCCGCCTCTGCCCGTCAACCGTGTGGGTCTCCAGCTTTGCAGTGTTGTGGGCCACGTCGTAGACCATCTCCATTCCCAAGTCGTTGGGGGAGCGGCCGAAGATGTCAGAGAAGACCTCGCGGATGCGATGGAGGATCACCTGTCGGTTGGCAAAGGCCATGTTCACGGCGCACTTCATGGCGGCGAAGTAGTCCTGCCCTTCGCGGGAACGGAACGGCGCGCAGGCCAGTTCCCGGTCGTTGACGGAGATGCCGTACTTCCGTTCCATGACCGAGAGGAAGAGCTGCAGGTAGTCGGTGGCCACCTGGTGGCCGAATCCCCGGCTGCCGCAGTGGAACATGACCACCACCTGGTTCGGGATAGTTATGCCGAAGGCGCGGGCAAGTTCTTCATTATAGATGTTCTCGGGCCGTGCTACCTGAATTTCCAGATAGTGGTTTCCCGAGCCGAGGGTGCCGATCTGGTTGTAGCCACGGTCGATGGCTTTCTGGCTGATGGTGGCGGCGTCGGCTCCGGCGAAGCATCCCCCCTCTTCAGTCATCTCCAGGTCTTCGGGCCAGGCGAACCCTCTCTTGATGCACCAGCGTGACCCCTGTTCGGCCACATTGCAGAACTCGTCATGGGAAAGCCGCACGAAACCGTGGCTCCCGACCCCCGCAGGCACCTGGTAGAACAGGGAGTCCACCAGCTCCTTGAGGCGCGGTTTGACCTCAGCTTCGGTGAGGTTGGTAAGGACGAGCCGCATGCCGCAGTTTATGTCGAAGCCGATTCCGCCGGGGGAGATGACGCCGGTTTCCGGATCCATGGCGGCCAGGCCACCGATGGGGAAACCGTACCCCCAATGGCCGTCGGGCATGCAGAAGGCGTATTTCTGGATGCCGGGAAGGCAGGCCACGTTCGACACCTGGTCGAAGACCCCCGCGTCCATGGCATTGATCAATTTCTCCGTGGCGAAGATCCGGGCTGGAACGAGCATCCCTGGCTTGTAAGAGGTGGGAAGCTCCCAGATCGTTTCGGTTATCCTCTTGAGGGCCGAAGGCACTGGCATACGTGATCCTCCTTTCGCGGACTTACTACACTATACCACGGGGATCACTATTCGCTGAAGAAGAATGAAGTGTTTAGGTAAGTATATGAATACGTACTACAGGCCGAATTCCACCAGCCATCTGTCGAAGATCTCTACGCGATGCTCCCCATGCCTGCTGAGACCCCTGCGGATTTCGTGGGGGGCTTTTTCATGACGAAGTGAATTCCCCTTCTTGGAGAAGAAGAGATCGGCGTAGCAGACGATCCTTTCCTCCCGCGTGACGGGCACCATATCCCGCAGGGGAAGGGGAAGCCCTTGGCGGACGATATCGTCAATGGTGAGACCGACGCCGATATGACGTTCGCAGACCAGCGCGTGCCGGGGCAGCCCCTCAGCTTCAAGTATCTCACGGCCGATGATGCCGTGGAGGATGTAGGGTGCGTCGCCGGAACAGCCGATGCCTGGCGAGTCGGTACGGCAGACGCCGATGTCGTGCAGGAGCGCTGCCTCTTCGATGAACAGGAGGTCGAGGGTCGGATCATCAAGGGCGCGGGCGATGCGCAGCGACATGTCCGCCACCATACGGCTATGCTCGAGCACAATTGCACAGGCCGCCGTATCGCCGCCGAAATGTCGGGTAAGTATGTTTTCAACATCCATCTGTTTGCCTCCGCAGGGTTATATGGTTATTATTGATTTTCGTATCATTGCCTGTCAACCTTGGTTAACCACGAATCCAATCCTTGTTCACCTGTCCGGAGAGGACCGCTATGATCGAGATCAAGGAAGCCGATCTGAAATTCGAGTTTTACCGCGGCTCGGGCCCCGGCGGTCAGCACCGTAACGTCACCGAAAGCGGCGTCCGCATCCGTCACATCCCCACCGGCATCGTGGTACAGGCATGCGAAAACCGCTCCCAGGCCCGCAATCGCGAGATTGCCCTGGAGCGCCTGCGTCAGGTCCTGGAACGCCGTGCCCGCCGTGAGAAAAAGCGGGTGGCAACCTCTATTCCCCGCAGCCAGAAAGAGAAGCGGGTCGACGAGAAAAAACGCCGCTCCCAGACCAAGCGCCTGCGCACCTCGCCCGAAGATTAGCCGAAGCCGGCTAATCCCTTGACGTTGCGGCACTCCTCGGGTATTCTGACCCACCACTTTACCCCACGGAGCTCCCCATGACCCGACCCACCTGGGACGAATATTTCATGGAAATCACCCACCTGGTTGCCAAGCGCTCCACCTGTCTGCGTCGGCAAGTTGGTGCGGTGATCGTGAAGGACAAGAATATTCTGGCCACGGGCTACAACGGGGCTCCTTCGGGAGTTGCCCACTGTCTCGATGTGGGATGTCTGCGGGCGAAGCTCGGCATTCCATCGGGGGAGCGTCACGAGCTCTGCCGGGGCCTGCACGCCGAGCAGAACGCCATCATCCAGGCGGCCAAGCACGGCACCAACATCGACGGGGGTACTCTTTACTGCACCACCATGCCGTGCATTATCTGTTCGAAGATGCTCATCAACGCCGGCATCCGGCGGGTCGTCTACGAAGAGGGGTACTCGGACGAACTGGCCCGGGAGATGATCGGTGAATCGGGGATCGTGGTGGAAAAATTCAGCGACTTGAAGGGCGAAACTCCGTGAAATGTCCGTTCTGCGCCCATCCAGACAGCAAGGTTGTCGACTCCCGTCCCGACAAGGGGGGCGCCGCCATCCGCCGGCGGCGGGAGTGCGAATCGTGTGCCAAGCGCTTCACTACCCACGAACGGATAGAGGAAACCCTTCCTTTGGTCCTGAAAAAAGATGGCCGCCGGGAACCCTTTGACCGGATGAAGATTATCGGTGGCATTCTGAAGGCATGTGAGAAGCGCCAGGTGTCGCGCGAAACCATTGACCGGCTCGTGGACCGCCTCGAAGGACGGCTCCAGGAGTGGAGCGAAAAGGAAGTGCCGAGCACCACCATCGGCGAATGGGTCATGACCGAGATCCATGACATTGACGAAGTTGCCTATGTGCGCTTTGCCTCTGTCTATCGCTCCTTCAAGGACGTGAACGAGTTCATGGTCGAGTTGCAGGATCTCTTGAAGAAATAGAACATGGATCTTTTACACGGAAAAATGATGCGTCGCGCCCTCGTCCTGGCGCGGCGGGGCGTCGGCAAGACGTCGCCGAACCCGACGGTCGGATGTGTGGTCGTGCGGGGAGGAGCCATCGTCGGTGAAGGATGGCACCGCCGGGCCGGCACCCCTCATGCCGAGGTTCACGCCCTGCGGCAGGCCGGCGATCTGGCCCGTGGCGCCGATGTCTACGTGACACTGGAACCCTGCTCCCATTTCGGCAAGACCCCCCCGTGCGCCGACGCCCTCGTCAAGGCTGGCGTGGGACGGGTCTTCGTCGGCATGGTGGACCCGAACCCCAAGGTTTGCGGACGTGGCATCGAGCGGCTCCGCTCTGCCGGAATCGAGGTGGCCGCGGGTATCCTGGAAGCGGAGTGTCGCAGACTCAACGAGCCCTTTGTGAAGCACGTGACTACCGGCCTCCCCTTTGTGATTCTCAAGTCTGCCATGACCATGGACGGCAAGACCGCCACCGCCACGGGGGATTCCCGCTGGATAACCAACGAAAAATCGAGGCAGTACGTCCACAAACTTCGGTCAATGGTTGATGCGGTGATGGTCGGTGTCGGCACCGTCATGGCCGATAATCCGCAGCTGACGGCGCGTACGCCACGGGGGAGGGATCCCCTCCGGGTCGTGGTGGACAGTTCCCTCAGAACCCCACCCGATGCCCAAATGCTTCACCAGGAGTCAACGGCAGCAACTCTCATCGCCACCGTATCGGCAGACGTGAAGCTTATCACAAGCCTGGAATCCCGTGGTGCCGAGATTCTCCGTTGCCGCGAGCGCCAAGGGCGCGTTGACCTGCGCGATCTCCTTGCCCAACTCGGCTCCCGGGGGGTGCAGTCGGTCCTCCTCGAGGGGGGGAGTGAACTCGCCGGCGAGGCGCTTCGCGCGGGCCTCATCGACAAATTCGTTCTTTTCTACGCCCCCAAGGTTTTGGGCGGAGCCGATGGTTTCGGACTCTTCGCCGGCCCATCGGCCTCACGGATGGACGAGTGCCACAGGTTTGAGAGGGTAAGTGTTCGGCGCTTCGGCGATGACGTGATGATCGAGGCCTATCCGGAGGGATCATGTTTACCGGGCTCATAGAAGACGTGGGATCTGTCAGAAATCTTGCGCGGGAGGGCGCTGCGGCGCGGCTCACCGTCGTCACCAGTCTTCCTCTGGAGTCCATTGTTCTCGGCGACTCTGTGGCGGTGAACGGTGCCTGCCTGACGGTTGTGGCAAAGGGGGGAGGGGAACTTACCTTCGATGCCTCCCCCGAGACCCTGGAGCGAACCACCCTTGGTACTCTGGGCAGCGGCGCCCCGGTGAATCTGGAGCGGGCCCTGCGTCTCGGCGACCGGCTTGGTGGGCACATCGTCACCGGGCACGTGGATTTTATCGCCCACGTCTCTGAACGGCGCGAGACTTCAGGAAACATCGTCTTTGGCTTCCGCATTCCCGGCCAGTTCGCCCGGTATCTCGTTGCCAAGGGTTCGGTCACCATTGACGGAATCAGCCTCACGGTCAATACCGTCTCCGATGACGGTTTCTCGGTCAACATCATCCCCCACACTGCCGCCAAGACCACCCTCAACGGCATGAGGCCGGGGGGGCGGGTCAACATCGAAACAGACATTCTGGGCAAATATGTCGAGCGCCTCCTTGCCTTCGGTTCCGCCGGGCAGAAGGAGGGTGGCCTTACCCTTGAACTGCTTGCAAAGAGCGGCTTTCTGTGAGATATACGATTTTTGTCACATTATAGAAACGGAGTTAACGACAATGCCCGTTGCAAAGATAGAAGAGGCCATAGAGGACATCAAACAGGGGAAAATGGTCATTCTCGTGGATGACGAGGACCGCGAGAACGAAGGTGACCTCACCATGGCAGCCGAGATGATCACCCCCGAGGCGATAAACTTCATGGCCAAGTTCGGCCGCGGCCTCATCTGCCTCACCATGACCTCCGACCGGTGCGATTATCTGCGACTCCCCCTGATGGTTTCCGACAACACCTCTTCCTTCGGCACCGCCTTCACTGTTTCCATAGAGGCAAAGCGGGGTGTTACCACCGGCATCTCCGCCGCCGACCGTGCCCATACGATCCTCACCGCCGTGGCCGATACCACGAAGCCCGAAGACCTTGCCCGCCCCGGCCACATTTTCCCGCTGCGGGCCCGCAATGGCGGCGTGCTCGTTCGCGCCGGACAGACCGAAGGGTCCGTTGATTTGGCGCGGCTGGCGGGGCTCAAGCCTTCCGGTGTCATCTGCGAAATCATGAACGACGACGGCACCATGTCCCGGATGCCGCAGCTCAAGAAATTTGCCAAGGAGCACGGGATCAAGATCTGCACCATCGCCGATCTGGTCGCCTACCGGCTCAAGCACGAGTCCCTGGTCCGCCGGGCCGCCGACGTTCTGCTTCCCACGGAGTTCGGCGATTTCCGCGCCATCGCCTTTGAAAACGACGTGGACAAGCTGGAGCACCTTGCACTGGTGAAGGGAGATATAAAAGGAGATGAACCTGTGCTCGTGCGGGTCCACTCGGAATGCATGACCGGTGACGTCTTCGGGAGCCTGCGTTGCGACTGTGGCGGGCAACTCCACCGGGCCATGGAGATGATCGAGGCCGAAGGGCGAGGGGTTATCCTGTATATGCGCCAGGAGGGGCGGGGGATCGGCCTTTTCAATAAGCTCAAGGCTTACGCCCTCCAGGACCAGGGGAAGGATACCGTAGAGGCGAACCTGGAGCTCGGTTTCAAGCCCGATATGCGCGACTATGGCATCGGGGCCCAGATCCTTGTGGACCTCGGAGTCAAGAACATGCGCCTCATGACCAACAATCCCCGAAAGCTGATCGGCCTCCAGGGATATGGGATCAATATCGTCGATCGGGTATCCATCGAGATTCCCGCCACTGATTCCAACCTCGGCTACCTGAAGACTAAGCGCGAAAAACTGGGACACCTGCTGGAAAATATCTGAGGCACGGAGTGTAGAACCACGGGCACACGGCAGTTACGTGTGGTGAACCCGTTCATTCTCGCCCGTTGCCCTTTTTGGGGAGGAATTCATCATGCCGCGATTCATTGAAGGAAAACTGGATGCCACGGGGATCAAGTTCGGTATCATCGTGAGCCGTTTCAACAGCTTTATTGCCGAGCGCCTCCTGGAGGGGGCCATCGACGCCCTGGTCCGCCATGGGGCAGACGAGGCGGCCATCGACGTGGCACGGGTGCCCGGGGCATTCGAGATTCCGCTCACCACCAAGAAAATGGCCCAGTCAGGGAGCTATGACGCCATTATCTGTCTTGGCGCCGTGATCCGGGGGGCAACCCCCCACTTCGATTTCGTGGCATCCGAGGTTTCCAAGGGAGTTGCCCACGTGTCGCTGGAAACCGGCGTACCGGTCGCCTTCGGCGTGCTCACCACCGACACCATCGAGCAGGCTGTGGAGCGGGCGGGCACCAAAGCCGGCAACAAAGGTTTCGACGCCGCCATGACAGCCATAGAAACTGCCCGCCTCTTCCGGGAGTTCCGCTAGTGGGAGCCCGACGCCTGGGGAGAGAGATCGCCCTCCAGCTTCTCTATTCCCGCGATTACGCCATCGGCGAGGCATCATCCATCATGGAGATGGTCTTTGACGAGGCCGAACCGGGGACCGCTGCGGGGCGCGCCTTTTCCGACGAGCTGGTTCGAGGAGTTCTGGAGCACCGTGAGGCAATCGACTCAAAGATTTCCGAGAAGTCGAAGAACTGGACCATCTCCCGCATGGCCAAGGTGGACCTGAACATTCTCCGGCTAGCAGTTTTCGAGCTCCTCTATCGGGACGACATCCCCAAGAACGTCACCATCAACGAGGCAATCGAGGTGGCGAAGAAATTTGGCACCGAGGAGTCGCCGGCTTTCATCAACGGCATCCTTGACGAAGTCGCCTCGGCCCTTCCCGACAAGGGGTAGGGCATCCTATCCATTGCGTCGATTCATTTCCACACTGAGCGAGGACGTATGAACGAGATCAAGGTAGGCCTTCTCGGCCTGGGGACCATCGGCACCGGAGTCGCCAAGCTGCTCATGAATAATGCCGATCTGATTGCCGCCAAGGTGGGTGCCCGGATTACCCTGAAAAAGATCGCCGACCTGGATATAACCACCGACCGGGGCATCACCCTTCCCGCAGGCATTCTCACCACCAACGCCGACGAAGTGCTCACCGATCCGGAGATCAGCGTGGTGATCGAGCTGATCGGCGGATACGAACCTGCCAAGCGCTTCGTACTCAAGGCCATCGAAAACGGCAAGCATGTGGTTACCGCCAACAAGGCGCTTCTGGCGCTTCACGGCGACGAGATTTACCCGGCCGCGGCCCGCAAGGGGGTCGAGGTGCTCTTCGAAGCAGCGGTTGGAGGGGGCATCCCGGTGATTTCCGCCATCCGGGGTAATATGGCCGCCAACAACTTCTCTACTATTTTTGGTATCTTGAATGGCACCTGCAATTACATACTTACCCGAATGACCAAGGAGGGGGCCGACTTCGCCGAGGTGCTCAGGAACGCCCAGGAGCTTGGCTACGCCGAGGCAGACCCCACTTTCGACATCGAAGGGGTGGACACGGCCCACAAGCTGGCCCTCCTCGTTTCCCTCTGCTTCGGTACCCGCGTCACCTTCGGCGACATCCACACCGAGGGGATCAGTTCCCTGTCGTCGGTGGACATCAAGTTTGCCCGGGACTTCGGGTACAAGATCAAGCTTCTGGCCATCGGCAAGCGCGACGGCGACCGGGTTGAAGCCCGGGTTCATCCCACCATGATCCCGGTCAACAATCCCCTGGCCGACGTGGACGGGGTCTTCAACGCCATTCGCTTCACCGGTGACTTCATCGGCCCGGTCATGTTCTACGGCCGCGGCGCCGGCATGGACCCGACTGCCAGTGCCGTGGTGGGCGACATTATTGACGTTGCCCGCAACATCATGGCCGGCATCGGCCGCCGTTGCGCCCCCCTCGGCTACCGCGACGAGGCGGTCGCCACCCTGACGCTCAAGCCCATGGGAGAAATCGAGAGCAAGTACTATATCCGCTTCAGCGCCGTGGACAGGCCCGGCGTTCTGGCGAAGATCTCCGGGGTCCTCGGCAGGTACAATATCAGCATCGAGTCCATGGTCCAGAGCGCCCGCATGGCCGGGGAAGAGGTTCCCATCGTGATCATGACCCATGAGGCCTTCGAACGCGACGTGAGGAAAGCTCTGGACGAGATCGACACCTTCGACATCATCACCCAGAAAAGCCAGCTCATCCGGATTGAGGATAATCTGGAATAGGCGGAAGTGACTACGATGGAATAAAGGAAGGCGGCCCGAAACGGCCGCCTTTTTTCATGGTTCGAGGCACACGGCGGTGGTACCCTGCGGGGGCATGAGCTGGTGGAAGTAGTGGATCGACGCATAGCGTTCAGAGGGAAGGGGATGAACCGTGGAACTGAACCGGCTCACGTAGATGAGGTGGCGGATACCGAAGGTTTCGGCCGTGCCGAGGTTTGTCTCGCTGTCTTCACCAAGCATGGTCCGGGCCGGGTCGTAGGGCACGGTCTGCTGGAGCTTCCCCCAGAAGGCGACCTCCTCCTTGGGGAGGCCGATGTCGTGGGCCGAGACGATGCCGGTGAAGTAGGGACCGAGGCGGGTTTTGCGCATCTTGAGGTCGAGGGTCTTGCCGTGGGCGTTGGTGACGAGCCAGATCTGCTTGCCATGCTGCCGGAGAAAAAGAAGGAACTCCACCACGCCGGGATGGACGGCAATGAGGTGTTCCACTTCAAGCTTCAGAAGAGGGATGTCGAGCCCGAGACGGTCGGACCAGTAGTCGAGATCGGTCCAGTTGAGGGTCCGTTCCTGGGAGCGGAACAGGGCATAGAGGGACTCCTTGGCCGTGCCGAGGGGGATGCCGTTTTGGGCCGCGTAACGCTTCGGCACATGCTCCATCCAGAAGTGATCGTCGAAATGGCGGTCCAGAAGGGTGCCGTCCATGTCGAGGAGAACGGTGTCGATATGGTTCCAGTCAATGATCATTGATGGTCAGTCAACAATGGAAAAGGCCCTCACAGGGCCCTTTCCTCAATGAATGCTTTGATGGCATCCCGGTCCGCGTCGAGCACCTCGCATCGGCTTGGGAGCTCTTCAATCCCTTCGAGAGATGGGGGCCGAGGCGGCTCGAAGCCCACGGCCCGGACCACCGCGTCGGCAAACTTGGCCGGGTGCGCCGTGGCGAGACAGACGACGGGAGTGCCGTCCTGCACGAGTTCCAGAGCCGCCTTGACGCCGACTGCCGTGTGGGGATCGAGAATGTAGCCGGTCTCCCGGTGGAAGGCAGCGATTGTCGCGATGGTCTCCTCCTCGTTCACCGAGCAGGAGAGAAAATCCCCCCCCACCTGCTCCATTTCGTCTTCGGTGAAGGCAATCCGACCCGTGGTAGGGAGAGCGGTAAACGCCTCGCGGACCCGGCCGGGGTTCTCGCCGAAAAGATAATAGACGTACCGTTCGAAGTTGGAGGCCAACTGGATATCCATGGAGGGGGAAACAGTCGAGACCACGTCACCAAGGGAGTAATCGCCTCCGTTGATGAAGCGGGTGAGGATATTGTTCTCGTTGGTTGCCAGGAGCAGCCGCCTGACCGGCAGTCCCATCCGCTTTGCCACGAAGCCGGCGAAGATGTCGCCAAAGTTGCCGGTCGGCACCGAGAAAACAACCTCTTGGCCAAAGGGTTTTGCCACCCGAAAGTAGGCGTAGAAGTAGTAGACCACCTGAGCCAGCACCCGGGCCCAGTTGATGGAGTTCACGGCGCCCAGGGCATGCTTCTCCTTGAAGGGGAGATCGGTAAAGAGGTTCTTCACGATGTTCTGGCAATCGTCGAAGGTACCACGCGCAGCGATGTTATGAACGTTCGGATCGAGGACCGTGGTCATCTGCAGGGCCTGGACCGGCGAGGTCTTTCCCTGGGGATGGAGAATGAAGATGTTGATATTCTCCTTCCCCCGCACGCCGTAGATGGCAGCGCTGCCGGTGTCTCCCGAGGTGGCGCCGACGATGTTCATCTTTTCCCCGCGCTCCTTCAGCAGATACTCAAAGAGATTACCAAGGAGCTGCAGTGCCACATCCTTGAAAGCAAGGGTAGGCCCGTGGAAAAGCTCCAGGATGTGGACGCCGTCCTGCTTCACCACCGGCGTGATCTCAGGGTGAACAAAGGTGGTGTAGGAGCGGTCGATGAGTTCCTTCAGGTCAGCGGCCGGGATGTCGTCGGCAAAGAGTGATATCACGTTGAACGCCAGGTCCTGGTAGGAAAGCGTTCGCCACGATTCGAGGGTGTTACGGTCGATTGCCGGGATGGTCTCCGGCAGCAGAAGCCCGCCGTCGGTGGCGAGCCCCATCATGACCGCGTCCTTGAATCCTATGGGGGCAATGGCGCCCCTGGTGCTGATATAGTTCATGATTGGTCAATCTCCGCAATGTGTAGTGCCAGGCCGGGGCATCTTACCAGCAAACCCGCGAAAAGGGAAGGGGGCGGACCGCTGCCGCAACGGGTCTTCTCGCGGGTTGCGTGAGTATGGTAGTATTGAAGGCAGTCCACGTCGATTATTTGAAAGGCTTACTCCCATGAACCTTGCAAAACGGGCCGAGATGCTCCATGTCATCGACACCCTGGCCACCCACTACCTGAAGGGGAAGGTGCGGGCGGTGCGGTTGTCGGTCATTGCCCTCCTTTCCGGGGGGCACATCCTCCTGGAGGATATCCCCGGCCTCGGCAAGACGACCCTGGCCCTGGCCCTGGCCAGGGGACTGGGGCTCTCCTTCGGCCGGGTCCAGTGTACGAGCGATCTCCTCCCCACCGACATCACGGGGCTCTCCATCTTCAACCGGAAAGAGAGCCGGTTCACCTTCATTCCGGGGCCGATCTTCAACAACGTGGTGCTCGTGGACGAGATCAACCGGGCCATGCCCAAGACCCAGAGCGCGCTCCTGGAGGCCATGGAAGAACGGAAGGTGACCGTGGAGGGGACAACCCATCCCCTGCCGGGACCCTTTCTCGTCATCGCCACCCAGAACCCCGTGGAGCAGGTGGGGACCTACCCGCTCCCCGAGTCCCAGCTCGACCGCTTCATGGTGCGGAGCGGCATTGGCTACCCGCCTGATGCCATCGAGAAGGCGATCATCAAGGGGGGAAGCATCCGGGACGGGATCCAGAGCCTTGCACCACTTGTGACGGCAGACGACATCGCCGAGGCCCAGCGGGCCGTGAAGGAAAACATCTACCTCTCCGACACGGTCGTCGACTACCTCTACGCCATCGTCGCCGCCACGCGGAATCATCCAGCCATGTCGTCGGGCATTTCCACCCGGGGGGCCATCGGCATGGCTGAAACCGCCAAGGCCCACGCCTACCTGGAGGGGCGCGACTACGTGATTCCCGAGGACGTGAAAGCCATCGCCGCGCCGGTGGGGGCCCACCGTCTCATCCTCACCATGGAAAACGAAAACCTCGACAAGGGGGAGCTATTAAACGCCGTCCTGAACGCCATTCCGGTTCCGCTGGCCTGAAACTCACCCGGGCGGGAGCCGCCTACATCGCCATCACGCTCCTGCTCGGTTTCGCCGCGGTCAATACGGGCAACAACCTCCTCTTCCTCGTGGTATCGGCCCTCCTCGGTTTTATGACCGTCTCCGGTATCCTCGGCTGGCTCAACATCCGGTACCTCTCCCTCGCGGTCCGTCTTCCCGACGAGATCTATGATGGCCAGGAAACCTACGTGTCGCTCCAGGTGGAGAACCACAAGCGGTTTGTTCCCTCGTTTCTGCTGCGGGTGGAGCTCGAAGGAGCATGCGGCGGCTTCCACCTGGTGGACCGCACGGGAAGCGAAACCACTTCTCTGGCAGTGACGTTCCAGGGAAGGGGGCGGAAGGAGCTGAGTCAGGCCGTTGTCAGTTCACCGTTTCCGATCAATTTTTTCATCCGGAGTACGACGCTTCCCCTCAATGCTCATTGCGTCGTCTTTCCCCGTCCGGTACCCTGCGGCCCGCCAGCGGGTCCGGCAGACGGGCGGAGCAGGGGAGTGGTCGAGAGCCGCGGCCGGGGCTACGAGGGGGAAATGGAAACGATTGCCGAGTACACGGGCGTTGAACCGTTGAAGCTCGTCCACTGGCGCCTATCGGCCCGCCACGAGAATCTGAAGGTAAAGCAGCTGACCGCCATGGCCGACGTACCCCTCATGCTCGATCTGGCCAAACTTCCCGGCCGCAGTATGGATGAAAGGCTTTCATGCGGCGTCTGGATCGTTAACCGTTCCATCAGGGCCAACCGGCCGGTGGGGCTCATTGCCGGCTCGAAGGTTTATCGGCCCGACATCTCCCGGTCACATCGGCTAAGGCTCCTCACGGAGCTCGCTCTCCATGGTTCCCGTTAGCTCTCTCATAACGGTCCTCGCCTACGCGGTCGCCATCCTCGGCTACCTGCCGGTGGCGCCCCATGTGGACCTTACGGTCCGGCTCGCCTTTCCCCTGGCCATGGCAGCCGGGATTGTCTTCGACCGTAAAGGTAAATATCCTCTTACCGGCATTCCCTCCACCATCGCCACCATCATTCCCTTCGTTGTCTACCTTCTTCAACTCAGTATGGCGAACCCCGCGGCACCGGTCGTCAACTTCCTGGTGGTGCTCCTCTGTGTACGAATAGTGAACGAAAAGAGCCCCCGCAACCTCCTCCAGACCTTTGCCCTGGCCCTCTTCGCCCTGGCAAGTTCGTCCCTCTTCAGTCTGAGCG
The DNA here is from genome assembly GCF_030834625.1 of Geobacter sp. Lineage (NCBI taxonomy): Bacteria > Pseudomonadati > Thermodesulfobacteriota > Desulfuromonadia > Geobacterales > Geobacteraceae > Geobacter > Geobacter sp. The sequence continues at coordinate 16,689 of NZ_JAUQXO010000020.1, read as the reverse complement.
CCCTATTCCTCGTCTACCTCTTCCTCCAACTCGCCCTGATTGCCGTTTCCCTTGTGCTCCTCACCTTCCTTTCCGTGGATACGCGCCTGCGCCTTACTCGCCAGGGTCTCTCGCGGGTGGTCGGCGTGGCCCTCGCCATGCCGGCGGCTTCGGTGCCGCTGCTCCTGATCTTTTTCACCATTCTTCCCCGGACCCAGTATCCGCTCCTCAATTTTCTCAATGTCCCGGGAGAACGGGCGGCCGGCTTCAGCGACCGGGTCGAGCCGGGCAAGACTGCGAGCGTAGGAGACGTGAAGACCGTTGCCTTCCGGGCTGAATGCCCGCAGCTTGGCCGCAACGATCTCTACTGGCGGGGAATCGTCTTCGACGCTTTGGCCGGTGCCACCTGGGTGCGAAGCGAGAAGCGCCCCGACGAGGTTCCTGCCGCTCCCAAGGGGAACGAGGTTCGCCAGGTCATCTACCCCGAACCGTCACGAAACGCCTATCTCCTTGCCCTGGATATCCCGACCCGTATGGACGGCGTGCGGGCAAGCCAGGACGCCGACTTCACCTTCACCCGCCGGGTGAGCGGGAGCGGCCGGATACGTTACGAGGCGTGGTCGGTCCTGTCCGATGCCATTCCGGTTCCCCGGGGAATCGACCGTGACCACTACCTGCGCCTCCCTGACCAGGTTTCCCCCCGGATCGCCGCCCTGGCCCGCGGGTTCACGGCTGGCAGCCCGACCGATGCCGAGCGGTTGAGTCGCGTGGAGACATGGTTCACGCAACAGGGATTCCGTTACGCCACCAGCGGACTTGCCGTCGCTGCGGACCCCGTTGACGCCTTCCTTTTCCAGCGGCGGACCGGGCACTGCGAATTCTTCGCCTCATCCTTTGCGACCCTGCTCCGCCTGGCAGGGGTGCCGGCACGTCTTGTGGGAGGATACTACGGCGGCGACTTCAACGAGATTGGCGGCTACTATGTGGTCACCGAAGACCGCGCCCATGTCTGGGTTGAGGCGTTTATCGAGAAGAGGGGATGGGTGAGGATTGATCCGAGCTCCTTTGCCGCCAACTTCGATCGCGCCACCCCTTCCCGCCGCAGTTTTGCCACGAAGCTCGCTGCTTTTGCCGATTCTCTCACCTGGTACTGGAACCAGGCGGTCATAACCTACGACCTACAGAAGCAGGTGGAACTTGTGCGACGCGCCAATCGGCAATTCAGAGGGCTTAACCTTCCCGTCGTCAGCCGGTGGCTCCTTCCGGTTGCCGGTGGCGCCGCTGCCTTTGCCGTTGCGGTCTGGTGGATCGTGACCTTTGGCGGGAGCACCCGCGAAGAGCGACTCTTGAGGCGTTTCCGTGCCCGGATCGAAAAGTCTTACGGCGTCCCCCGTAACCACCGGTCGCGGGGGCTCAAAGAGCTTGCGGATATTGTCAACGACCCGGCCGTAACTGAATTTGCCGCCATCTTTGGTGGGGCAATCTACCGGGATCGGCGACTCACGGCCGAAGAATGCCGGCAACTCTCCCTGCTCGTCAACGCCATCGGCGTCCCGGTCCGGCGAGAGGATGACAAATCGAGCTGACGCCCTGATTTCAGGCGGTTTCGGTCGTTTCATATGCCTTGACAAGGTGGTCTCTTTACTTTAGTTTACAAAGACATTCGTTACCATTTCACCGTAGAATCCGGACAGGCCTTGAGTTCAAAGAAAGAAAAACTTCTCGACAGTGCACAGAAATTCCTCGTGAAGGGTCAACTGGACCGCGCTCTCCGGGAGTACGAACAGGCGGTCACCATTGACCCGAAAGACGTACGGGTTCGACAAAAATACGCCGAGTTGCTGGTGCGCGCAAACCGGAAAGAGGACGCGCTCCGGGAATTCGAGGTGATCGGCAAGTACTATTCAGACAATGGTTTTTACCTCAAGGCGATCGCCGTCTATAAACAGATACAGAAGATTACCCCCTCCAACCTGGATATTTCGCTTACCCTCTGCACCCTCAACGAAAAGCAGGGACTCATCGGCAACGCCCTTGCAGAATACAAACTCGTCTTCGATCAGTACGAGCGGAGCAATCGGCTCGACGACGCCGTGGCAGTCCTTGAAAAGATGCTTGCCGCCGACCGGGAAAACCTGAATATTCGGCTGAAGCTTGCCGATACGCGGTACCGGGCCGGTTTGCTCGATGATTCTTACCGCGACTATACGGAGCTTGCCCGCGAGCTCAGGTCGCGTGGGGACGAATCGGCCTACGGTCGCCTCTGCGAACGGATCGGGAGCCTTTTCCCGGACCGCAAGGACTTTCTCCTCTCCGTCGCCGAACATCACATCAAAGAAGGAAAAGCTGCTGCCGCCATTTCCATCCTCAGACAGATTGTCGGCGATGACCGGTGGAATCCCAACGCGCTCTATCTCCTTGCAGATGCTGCCCGCGCCGCGGGTGATCCGGCCATGGCCAAGGGCGCCTATGGCCAGATCGTCAAACGGTTCCCGGGAGAGGTTGCCGCCATCAAGGGTTTCCTCTTCAGTCTGCGAGCTGAAGGCAATGTGGAAGAAGGGTTACGGGTGCTTCGCCACGTGGAGCCCGATCTCATGGCGGCGGAGCCGGAAACCCTTGAGCAGTTCTATCTCTCCTTCAGGGATCTTGCGCCAGACCATCCAGGTATCACCGAGGGGCTGCGGAGAATACGCGAGGTGGTCGGTCAGCAGGCCGGGCCGTCAGAGGAGTCCGAGGCCCCGGCTGTGTCGTCCCCCGCGATTATGACGATAGAAGAAACTGACGTTATCCCGCGGCCCGCCGAAGAGGATTCTCCCCAGGAAGAGCCCGCTGCCGAGGAGATTCCTTGGGAAGAAGAGATCGACATCTCTTTTGACGATGATGCCTCCACTGATAGAAGCCAGTCAACTGACGGGGAGACATCTGCACCTGCCTTGCTCCTGCACGATGATGGTCTGAATCTTATGGACGTGGACGAGGGAGCGGTCAGGTTTGATGAGCCGGCGCCAGAGGAGACTCATGAGGTTGAAATCGAATTGGCTGATTTCCCGGGGTTAACGGACGATTGGCTTGGCGGAACCGGTGACGGCACTGCGGATCAGCCGGTGGTGGAAGTGTCTGCCGGAGAAGGCTTTTCACTCGATTTCACCGAAGAGGACCTGGATGAAATCATTCCTCCGCAAAACCTTGACTCATCGGTGCCAAAGACAGACAAGTATGGCCTCGACGGTCTCTTCTCCGCCTTCAAAAAGGGGGTTGGCGAGCAGCTCTCCCAGGATGACACCGAATCTCACTATAGTCTCGGTATTGCCTACAAGGAAATGGGGCTTTTCGACGACGCAATCGCCGAATTGCAGTCAGCTGCCCGCGATCCGCGGCGCCGTGCCGACTGTATTACCCTTCAGGGCATCTGTTCTCGGGAGAAGGGGGACTCGGCGAGGGCCGAGGAATTTTTCCGCGCGGGACTCGAGCTTGCGGAGCTTTCAGCCTTGGAGCGGCTTTGCCTCACCTACGAGCTGGCTCTGCTCCATGAGTCGGCCGGCCAGGGGGACCGGGCCCTGGCCGGTTACCGAGAGGTCTTTGCGCTCAATCCCGCTTTCCGGGACACGGCACAGAAGATCGCCCGTCTCCAGTGCGACGACAATTCATTGGAAACGGCCGATTTAGAACTTGTAGATCTTGATGAAGTTGAGGAAGGGGCGGGGTAACTCCCGCCCTTTTTTCGTAGGACCCGCCTGCAGCAGAAGGCGTTCAGGAAAAGAGGAGGCCGCGGGGCGCCATGAGGCGCAACGGTGCCTGAAAGAACTCCCCGGGATAGCTCTCCGGAAGGGGAGGAAGGTGAGACGCGGCCTGGAGGGCATCCAGGATCATCCGGTCGTACTCGTCATTACCCGAACTCTTAACCAGCCGTACATCGAATATCTCTCCGCTTTTCCGAACGATTATTGTGACGAGGGCCTCCCGTCGCCCCGGTTCCACATCGGTGCCGCCCGCCGCCGACCACCACTGTTCGTTGACCCGCTCCACCAGTGCAAAATAGTACTCACGCACATCACCGCGCAGGGTTTCCCCGTCGGCGAGGCTTCTGAAAAAACCCCGTGTGAGGCCAAGGGAGAGGGATGGGCCAGTGGCTTGGGGGGGCGGTTGAGGAGAGACTTCCTCCACGGGAGTCGGCAGAGGTGCCGGAAGGATCTTTTCAGTGGGGGAGGGAAGGACCATCTGTCGCTGCGGAATCGAGGCGGAAGGTTGAACAGCGGTTGTTTTTGGACTTACTTGCGGTAACGGGGTGCTGGCGTCCGACAGGTCAACCATAACGATCTGTTCTGGGGCAAGACGGGCAAGACGACCGGGGAAGAGCACAGCGACGACAGCAAGGGCAAGGTGTAACGCCAGGGAGAGTGTCAGCGTTCTGGCGAACAGGTTCCTGGCAGGCCGGTACAGGGGCGGGTGATGCTCCATCGCGGTTAGGCTCCCAATTGTTGATTGTTGAACGTTGGACAGCGCGCAATGGGAAATTCTAGCAAAGTATCCTGAAGGATGGCAAGCGAAAGGGGGCCTCACGGCCCCCTTATTGTTTCTGCGATACAGGTGATGAGTACTTACGAGTTCTGGGCGTCTACCACGGCGATTGCGGCCATGTTAACGATGTCGGTCACATCGTCACCCCGCTGGAGGACGTGAACCGGCTTCTGCATTCCCATGAGGAGCGGCCCAATCGCTTCGGCCCCGCCCAGGTGGTGGAGAAGCTTGTAGCAGATGTTTCCGGAGTTGAGGTCGGGGAAGATCAGGATGTTGGCCGCTTCCTTGACGGATGCAAAAGAGAAGCTCTTCTGCAGGATCTCCGTAACAACAGCGGTGTCCGACTGCATTTCGCCGTCAACGATGAGATCCGGAGCCTTTTGCTTGACGATCTCAACGGCCCGCTTGACCTTCTGGGCCTGGGGGTGGTTAACCGAGCCGAAGTTCGAGAAGGAGAGCATGGCAACCGTCGGCTCGATGTCGAGCATGCGGACTTTTTCCGCGGCAAGAATGGCGGTTTCGGCCAGTTCCTCAGGAGTCGGCTCGATGCAGACCGTGGTGTCGGCCATGAAATAGATCCCCTTCTTGAAGACCATCATGTAGAGACCGTGGACGCTGGACAGGCCGGGCTGCTTGCCGATGACTTCCAGTGCCGGGCGGATGGTCTCGGGATAGTGGGTATCGATGCCGGAGAGGAGGCTATCCGCATCACCCATATGCACCATCATGCAGCCAAAGTGGGTGCGGGATTTTCGGGTCATGATCCGCCGGGCTTCGGAGAGGGTGAGGCCCCTGCGTTGCCGCAGGCGGTAGAGCTCCTGGGCATATTCTTCAGACCGCTCGAAGGTGGCCGGGTCGATGATCTGCACACTGCCGTTCAAGTCGAGACCCAGTTCAGCCATGTTTGCCCTGATCTTGTCCTGGTTACCGATGAGGATCGGTTTGGCAATCTCTTCTTCAATGAGGATCTGGGCCGCCCTGAGGATCTTTTCGTTGTCCCCCTCGGGGAAGACGATCTTCTTGGGATCGTTTTTGGCCTTGTTGATGATTATGCGCAGGGTTTCTTTTGCTTTCCCCTGGAGCGACTCAAGGTGCTCGACGTACTTCTCCATGTCCTCGATGGGCTGGCGGGCCACTCCCGATTCCATGGCTGCCTTGGCGACCGCCGGTGCTACCCGCAGGAGGGCCCGGGGGTCGAAGGGTTTCGGGATGATATAGTTGCGGCCAAAAGAAAACTTGACGTTGCCGTAGGCGCGACAGACCGAGTCGGGGCACTCCTCACGGGCCAGTTCGGCCAGGGCGAACACCGCAGCCTTCTTCATTTCTTCGTTGATGGTGGTGGCCCGGACATCGAGAGCGCCGCGGAAAATGAAGGGGAATCCGAGGACGTTGTTGACCTGGTTCGGATAGTCGGAGCGGCCGGTGGCGATGAGCACGTCGCCGCGCACGGCATGGGCCTCTTCCGGCGTGATTTCCGGATCGGGGTTGGCCATGGCGAAAATGACCGGGTTGGCGGCCATCTTGCGCACCATGTCCTGGGTGATTGCCCCTTTGGACGAGAGGCCATACAGTACGTCTGCCCCTTCGACGGCCTCTTCCAGCGTGCGAAGCGGCGTGTCCACCGCAAAGCGTTCCTTGTACTTGTTCATCCCCTCGGTGCGCCCCTTGTAGATGACCCCCTTGGTATCGCACATGATCAGGTTTTCTTTTTTCAGACCCAGGGAGATGGCCAGATTGGCGCAGGCAATGGCAGAGGCACCAGCCCCGTTCACCACAAGCCGTATTTCATCGAGTTTCTTGCCGATAAGCTCAAGAGCATTCATGAGACCCGCGGCGGAAATGATGGCAGTGCCGTGCTGGTCGTCATGGAAAACCGGGATATTCATGGTTTTCTTGAGTTCTTCCTCGATATAGAAGCACTCGGGGGCCTTGATGTCCTCCAGGTTGATCCCGCCAAAGGTGGGCTCCAAGAGTTGACAGACCTTGATGACTTCATCGGGATCTTCGGAATTTACCTCAATGTCGAAAACATCAATATCGGCGAAACGCTTGAAAAGGACCCCTTTACCTTCCATGACCGGCTTGCCGGCAAGGGCGCCGATGTTCCCAAGGCCCAGGACCGCGGTGCCGTTGGAGAGGACTGCGACCAGATTCCCTTTTGCGGTGTACTTGTAGGCATCTTCGGGATTCTTCTCGATCTCGAGACAGGGCTCGGCAACGCCGGGGGAGTAGGCGAGGGAGAGATCCCGCTGGGTCAGGCACGGCTTCGAGGCAACGACTTCAATCTTTCCTTTGCGTCCACTCGAATGGTAATCCAAGGCATCCTGTTTTTTACTCATGCTGGTCCTTGCTCCTTTCTTCGTTGGGGGCTCAATTTTTATTCACGGTAAAAATAGTTTCGCGTTGTTGAGCCGCTATTACAGGGTTCTATTCTATAGATTTCTCATAAATTATGTCACCTTAGACCGTGTTTTGCCTTTTTGTCAAGGGCAAATTACAGTGTCGCTAAAAAAACATTTTACTCAGCAGGCGGATCGTCAATATAACGTGAAAGCTTGTATTTGGAGCGAAATTCGATGATAATTTCTGGGTTGTCACACTTAGATTATCTCGGGGCAGGGGGAAGCGATGGAGAGGATATGGGCGCCCTGGCGCATGGATTATATTCTCGATGAAAAACCTCACGGGTGCATCTTTTGTCTGGGTGAACGGAGCGAAGAGGACCGGCAGAATCTAGTCCTTCACAGAACGCCGTTATCCCTGGTTATGCTCAACCGTTATCCCTACACGAATGGCCACCTGATGGTGGCGCCCCGGCGCCATACGGCGGATTTGGATGCCCTGTCGAACGACGAGATGCTCGACCTCTTCCGGACCGTCAGGCTCTGTCGCGGCGTCCTTGAGGAAGAGGCTTCACCCCAGGGGTTCAATATCGGGCTTAATCTCGGCCGCGCAGCCGGCGCCGGGATCGAGGACCACCTCCATATCCACGTCGTCCCCCGTTGGAATGGCGATTCGAATTTCATGACGGTCGTTGCTGATGTGCGTGTCGTCCCCGAGGGACTTCTGACCGCCTACGACCGCCTTTATCCCCATTTCGCGACCCCGTGGCATGAGTCGCCAGGAGATCTTCTGAATGGATGAAATCAGCGACCGCGCCTACATCGGCATAGACGTCGGAGGGACCAATCTCCGCATGGCCCTCGTGGACGAGCAAGGTGTCATCATCCATAAAACCAAATCCCGGACCGAAATCCATCATGGCCGGCAGGCTTTCTTCTCGCTCCTCGGCAGAGGCATCGAGTCCCTACTGCGCATTGCCAGGGACAACGGCAGGGAGACGGTGGCCGTGGGGGTAGGGGTTCCGGGACTCATCGCCAACAACGGCCACGTGCATGTCTCGGTGAATCTCCCCCCCCTGGACGGCTTGAACCTGCGGGATGAACTCCAGGCTATGACCGGACTCCCCACAGTGGTGGCAAACGATGTGAACGCGTTTGCTTTCGGAGAGAGTGTTTACGGCGCAGGGAGAGGGTACAGGTCGTTCCTGATGGTGACCCTCGGCACTGGCGTCGGCGGCGGGTTGATACTCGATGGGAAGATCTGGACCGGCATCGACGGCGTGGCGGGGGAGTTCGGCCACATGACCGTGGAGCCTGAAGGAAAACCCTGCCCCTGCGGCAACCATGGCTGCCTCGAGCAGTACGCATCCGCAAGCGCCCTGGTGACTGCAGCCAGAGAGGTCATGTCTCGACAGGGCTCTATCCTGCTGGCAGGACACCGGCTCGACGGCATAACCACCAAGATGGTTGCCGATGCCGCGCGGGAAGGGAATCCGACTGCGCTGTCCCTCTTCGCCGAGGCCGGACGGTATTTGGGGATAGCGGCCGCGTCCGTTGCCAATCTCCTCAATCTTGAAGCGCTCATCATCGGAGGCGGAGTCGCCGCTAGCTTTGACCTTCTTCAGGAAAGCATCGAGCGGGAGATTCTCGGGAGGGCGTTTCCGATTCCTGGCAGACGACTGCGAATCGATCGGGCCACCTTGGGAGACGATGGCGGTTTCCTCGGCAGCGCGGCACTGGTAATGAACCATTATCAAAAGGGAAACCCATGAAACGAAAAATCGGCATCCTGACCGGAGGGGGCGACTGCCCCGGCCTCAATGCAGTCATCCGGGGCGTTGTGAAAAGCGCCATCATCGGGAGAGGGTGGGAGGTGGTCGGTATCGAGGACGGATTCGACGGTCTCCTCTACGACCGGAGCCCCAGGCCCCTGGGGCTCAACGATGTGCGGGGGATTCTGCCGCGGGGCGGAACGATCCTCGGCACCTCTAACCGGGGCAATCCCTTTTCCTACCCCATGGAAGTGGACGGCAAGACAGTGCTGACCGATGTCTCCGACCGGGTGGTGGCGCGGATCAGAGAGATGGGCATCGACGCCCTCGTGGCGGTGGGGGGCGACGGCTCCCTCAAGATCGCCCTTGAGCTGATGAAGAAGGGGGTGCCGGTCGTCGGCGTACCGAAAACCATCGACAATGACCTCATGGAAACCGACGTCACCTTCGGTTACAACACGGCCCTGGAAACCGCCACCGATGCCCTCGACAAGCTCCATTCCACGGCGGAGAGTCATCATCGGGTCATGATTATGGAGGTCATGGGACGCTATGCCGGCTGGATAGCGCTCGAATCGGGCATCAGCGGCGGGGCCGACGTGATTCTCATCCCCGAGATACCCTTCGACCTTAAAACCGTCTGCAATTCCATTGATGCACGGCGGCGCCGGGGAAGCAAATTCAGTATCGTGGTGGCGGCCGAAGGGGCCTATCCGCGGGGCGGTTCACGGGTCGTACAGAAGAAAGCCGACGAGACCACTGCAATCGAGCGACTCGGCGGCATTGGCGGTTTCGTGGCCCATGGGCTCACCTCCTGTCTCGACATGGACATCCGGGTGACGGTCCTTGGCCATCTCCAGCGGGGAGGATCGCCTTCCACCTTTGACCGTTGCCTCGGGAGCCGTTTCGGCATCGGCGCTGTCGAGCTCATCGAAAAGGAGCAGTACGGGGAGATGATCTGCCTCAGGGGGAGGGCCATCCGATCCGTTCCCATCGAAAAGGCGGTCCGCAAGCTCAAACTCGTTGATCCCAAGGGGCAAATGGTGACCGCTGCCAAGGAGTTGGGAATCAACGTCGGAAGGGAGTGATAATTGACTTTGACGACCCTGCACTATAGAGTGCAGAGATATTTCTCTGAAGAAATTCATGCAGCGGCCGATGTTATTATGTAGCATCCCTTTTCGGGAACGATTCACATGGAGGGAAACCGTTTATGGATTCCGGGGCTGTCGTGAAGAACAGAAGCTTTCTCTACGGACTTTTCGGATGCATCCTGGGGATCAGTGCCCCCATAGGCTGGACGCTTATCCGCGTTATTTTTTTCGCCGACCCGGAACGGTCCCTCCTGTCGCAGATATTCGGCGACATTGTCAAGTCTCCCTTCAATATGGCGCTCTATGCCTATATGGGGATCGGCACAGCCTGTGTGCTCGCCATCCTCGGTCACTACATCGGCAAGACGAGCGATGAGCTCCACAGCCGCGCCGCGGAACTGGATGTCCTTCATCAGGAGGTCGCCTCCCAAAAGGAGGTCTTTGAGCAACGCTACCGGGCCCTCGACAGCAACATCAAGAATTTCCACCAGATCAGCAGTAAAATCCAGAAATCGATCGATATTGACGGGGTGCTGCGCCTGTGCGCAGAAGGACTCCACGACGTCCTCGGTTATGAGCGGGTCAGTATCCTGATGGCCGATGAGGGGCGCTCCAACCTTTCCTTTGTGGCGTCCGTCGGCACTCCTGACTTCAATCACAAGGGAGTGACCATCCCCATAGATATCCGCAGCGGGGTCATCTTCAAGTGTTTTGCCGATCGGCAGATCTACATGATAGACGATATCAGCTCCTATCCGTCTGACTTCCGGCTCAAGCCCCCCTATGATGCGATCCGGGCGCTCCGCTCCAGGAGCTTCGTCCTCTGTCCCATCATTGTAAAGGGAGAGACCGTGGGGATCTTCGGCATCGACAACCGGCAGAGCAGGCGCTCACTGAACGATACCGACGTGGACACTATCAAGCTGTTCGCCGATCAGGCCGCGTCGGCCATCGTGAGGATTAACCTTCTCAGGGCCATAGGAACGCTCACCTCTGAGTTGGAAACCACCTTCTCCGACCTGCTCAAGAACCGTGATCACTACTCCCGCTATGTGATGAACCTCAAGGACGCAGTCAACTCCGTTGCCGACGGCACCGCCCATATCGCATCCGCAGCCGAAAGCGTCCTTGCCTCCGTTGACGAGACGAGCTCCTCCGTGAGCAATATCTACGTATCCATCGAACAGGTGACGAAAAACCTGGACTACCTCTCAGAATCCATCGACAAGTCTGCATCGGCCATGGAAGAACTCAACTCCACCATCAAGAACGTGGAGCAGAGTGCCGCCATTTCCCACCAGGTGTCCAGCAAGGTGAAAGAAGAGGCCGACAGCGGCAGGCGGGTAGTGAAGGAAACCGTTGCGTCACTTGCCGAGATCCAGCGCTCGGTCGGGCTCTCCTTCGACGCCATGAAGCGGCTCACCGAAAACAGCGGCCGAATCGAAAGCATCGTCGGCGTCATCAACGACATCACCAAACGGACCAATCTCCTGGCGCTCAACGCCTCCATCATTGCGGCCCAGGCGGGTGAGTACGGCAAGAGCTTCGGCGTTGTTGCCGACGAAATCCGCAACCTCTCGCTCCAGACCGGCCAGTCCACCGGCGAGATCACCGGCATCATCGAGGAGATCATGAATGAATCCCGGAGCGCGGCCCAGAACATCTCAGCCTCCAAGGAGCTGGTGCAGAAGGGAGTGGAGCTGGGCGGCGTCATGGGGCAATCGCTACAGGTGATCCACGAAAGTTCGGCCCGCTCCATGGACATGACCCACGAGATTAAGACCGCCACCGAGGAGCAGGCCCGAAGCGTCCAGCTTGTCACCCATTCCATCGAGAACGTAAGCAGCATGAGCTCCCAGATCTTCAAGGCCTCCAAGGAGCAGTCCGACGCTGCCATGAGCATTGTCCGATCCGTTGACACCATCAAGGAGATGACCCAGGAGATGGTGCGGGCGACTGTCAAACAGGTGGAGGACGGCAGCGAGATCAAGCAGTCGGTGGAGGCCGTCGGCGAGATGGTCACCAAGATTTTCCAGGATATGGAGGTCCGCCGCGGAGAAAGCAGCGCCGTGGTAAGCGAACTTGAGATGATGAAGAAGATTGCCGGTTAATCTGATTTTTCTTCGCATGCACCGAACCGGTAATTGAAATATTGTATGGACAGCGTCGTCCGATTTGTGCTACCAATAACCGTGTTTTAAAATGATGGCCCGCAACACTGGCGGAGCCGAAAATCTGTTCACGACAAATTGATACTGCCTGGATTCGCAAGAACCGGGACGGATGGCAATAGCCGCAACGACAGGGGGGGCACTCTCTTCCCTTGGTCTTGTCACATGCGCCTCCGGAACCCCGGTGGCGCATTTTATTTTGAGTGGAGTTCCCGTGAATCCTAAGAAGACAATCCTCGATATCCAGAAGATGAAAGCGACGGGGGAGAAGATAACCGTCCTCACCAGCTATGACTACCCCTTAACTCGCGTCATGGATGATTGCGGCATCGATGTGATCCTTGTCGGCGACTCGGTCGGCGTCGTGTTTGGCGGGTACGATAACACCCTGCCGGTGACGATGGACGAAATGATCTATCATACCCGAGCTGTGGTGCGGGCACGGCCCAAGGCCCTCGTGGTCGCCGATATGCCGTTTCTTTCCTACCAGACCGACCTTCGTGATGCCCGTATCAACGCCGGCCGTTTAGTGAAGGAGGCAGGAGCGGAAGCGGTCAAACTGGAGGGGGGGACCCACGTTGCCGCCACTATCCGTGCCATTGTCGATATGGACATCCCGGTCATGGCCCACATCGGCCTCACCCCCCAGTCGATCCACCGGATGGGGGGATTCAGGGTCCAGGGAAAGAAGGAGGAGCAGGCTCAGCGGCTCATTGAAGATGCCAAGGCCGTGGAAGAGGCCGGTGCCTTCGCCGTGGTCCTGGAGGGGATTCCGCTGAGGCTCGCGGAACGAATCACCGCAGATCTTTCCATACCAACTATCGGCATCGGCGCGGGGCCCCACTGCGACGGCCAGGTGCTTGTTATCCACGATATCCTCGGCCTGTGCGAAAAATACTCCCCAAAATTCGTGAAACGTTACGCGGATGCCGGCGCCCTTATCGCCGGGGCGGTTTCCTCATACATTGCCGACGTGAAGAAAGGAGAGTTCCCCGACGAGGGGCACTCGTTCAGCTGAGATGAGAATCATTGAAACGGTTGTCGAGATGCAGGCCTTTTCCCGGGAAGCCCGGAAGAACGGCAAAACCATTGCCTTGGTCCCGACCATGGGTTACCTCCACGAAGGACACGCCTCCCTTATGGTTGAGGGGAAGAAGCGGGCCGACATCCTTGTGGCAAGCATCTTCGTGAACCCAACCCAGTTTGGTCCCACCGAGGACTTCGACGCCTACCCCCGCGACCTGGAGCGGGACCGGAACGTGGCCGTGGCGGCCGGGGTGGACGTCATTTTCGCGCCAAAGGCGTCAGACATGTACCCCCGGGGCTTCCAGACCTTCGTGGCCGTGGAGGAACTGACACGTCACCTCTGCGGCGCGAGTCGTCCGGGTCACTTCCGGGGGGTCACCACCGTGGTCGCCAAGCTTCTCAATATCGTCATGCCCCACGTGGCCCTTTTCGGCAAGAAGGATTTCCAGCAGCTGGCCGTCATCCGCCGCATGGCTGGCGACATGAACATGGACGTAGAAATCGTCGGCATGCCCATTGTGCGCGAAGCGGACGGCCTTGCCATGAGCTCCCGCAACGCCTACCTGGGTCCGGAGGAGCGAAAGAGCGCTCTCTGCCTCAGCCGTGCGTTGGCTACCGCCCGGGCCCTTTTCCGTGATGGGGAGTGCCGCGTTGCGACCCTGCGGGAGAAGGTGTTGCGGATCATCGGCGAGGTGCCCGGCGCCACCATCGACTACGCGGATTTCCGTGACAGTGAGACCCTTGAGGCAATCGAAACGGCAAACGGGCAGACACTCATAGCCCTGGCCGTAACGATAGGAACAACAAGGCTGATTGACAACTGTATCTTGGGGGAGGAAAATTAACATGGAACGCAGGATGCTGAAGAGCAAGATCCACCGCGCCACGGTCACCGGCGCCGACCTTCACTACGAGGGAAGCGTCACCATCGACCTGGACCTCATGGATGCCGCCGACATCATCCCTTACGAGGCTGTGGCCATCTGGAACGTGACCAATGGCAGCCGGCTGGAGACCTATGCCATCGAGGGCGAACGGGGTTCTGGGGTCATCTGCCTGAACGGTGCGGCAGCCCGTCTCGTGGCGCCGAAGGATCTGGTCATCATCGCCAGTTTCGTGAATATGGATAATAAAGAGGCCCTCAACCACGAGCCGAAGCTTGTTTTCGTGGACGACCAGAACCGGATGCTTTCCACCCGCAAGGAAGTGGCGGGGCAGGGGACACTCAAGAAGGTGGCCTGGTAATGCCAGGCGTTCGCTGAAAGGCGATGGGCAGGGGGATTTCCCCTGTGTCAATTGCCTTAACCCGTTGCCGAGAGGCAGTTCGATGGAACTCTACGCCGCCTCATACCTGCTGCCCATATCATCTCCCCCCATCCCTGGCGGTGCCGTGGCCATCGACAACGGCCACATAGTCGAGACGGGAACGCTTGACGAGCTTCGTTCGCGTCACGGCGGTCCCGTCCACGATTTTCCCGGCTGCGCCATTCTCCCCGGGCTCGTCAACGCACACACCCACCTTGAGCTCACCCACTTCCCTTCCTGGAAGATCCGCAAGGGGATCGACTACTCGCCCCGAACCTATATCGACTGGATCATCCAGGTAATCAAGATCCGACGGGCCCTGACACCCCAGGAACTGGAACTTTCCGTGCGCGAGGGGCTGCGCATCTGCCTCGAAGCGGGAACAACTGCCATTGGGGAGATTGTCACCGACCGCTCGCTCCTCCCCCTCTATGCCGGCTCCTCTTTCACAGGAAGGCTCTTTTTCGAGGCCATTGGCCACGATCCGGTTCGTTGCGCCGAACTCATTTCAGATATCGACACTGCCCTCTCCGCCTTTTCCGGAGGGGCCTTCCTTCCGGGGCTCTCCCCCCATGCACCTCACACCGTTTCCGAGCATCTCCATCGGGATGTCAACCGGTTGGCTGGTGAGCGGAACGTGCCAAGGATGATCCATTTGGCCGAATCACGCGAGGAAAGTGATTTCTTCTTCAATTCTTCAGGAAGGATTGCCGAGATTTTGTATCCCCACGTCCGCTGGGAGCCGTACCTTCCCGCTCCACGACGCACCACCGCCACTGCCTGGCTCGACGGACTCGGCGTTTTGAACGGCCCCATCTCGGCTGTCCACTGTGTCCACCTCACGCCGGCCGACGCCGAAATACTCGCCAAGCGTGGCGTCGGCGTGGTCCTCTGCCCCCGCAGCAACGACAAGCTCGATGTGGGACGGGCACCGGCTGCGCTCCTGAAAAAACTCGGCATCCCCCTTGCCCTCGGCACCGATTCACTGGCCAGCAACGACTCCCTCTCCCTCTGGGACGAAATGCGCTATCTCATTAACCTGTTCCCGGGCGTATTCACTCCTTCGGAAGTGCTTGCCATGACCACCCTCGGATCGGCTCGAAACCTCGCTCTCGCTGACAAGATCGGTTCCCTCGACAAAGGCAAGCGGGCCGACCTTCTCGTCATGAAGCTCCCCGACCAGTACGGCTCTGGCGAGGGGTTGTACGAGGCACTCATTCACTCGGCAGAACTTCTCCATGTTATCCCCTGCGGCAAGCATCCTGCCAGCCCGCAAGCCGTTGTCTAATCATTCACATCCATTATAAGAACCCATAATTACAGTTCTTTTTACTCCTTGCAATGATTTCGCCATATCTGTTACTATCAAAAACATGGGAGAGAAGCTGATTTGCAACAACAAGAAAGCGTTTCACGACTACTTCATAGAAGAGCGGTTCGAAGCGGGGATGGTTCTGAAAGGGACCGAAGTAAAATCGCTGCGAATGGGAAAGGCTAATCTCAACGATTCCTTCGCTTTGGTACGTGACGGCGAAATCTTTCTTCACAATCTCCACATCACTCCCTACGCTTTCGGCAACCGCGAGAATCACGACCCGGATCGATTGCGCAAGCTATTGCTCCACAAAAGCGAGATCGAAAAGCTCTTTGGCAAGATTCGCGAAAAGGGGTACTCGGTTGTTCCGCTCCGCCTCTACTTCAAGAATGGCCTTGCCAAGGTGGAGTTGGGTCTCGCAAAGGGTAAAAAGCTCTACGACAAGCGTGAAGACCTGAAGAAGAAGGATCAATCGAAGGATATGGCCCTGGCACTCAGGGAAAGAAGCAAGAACCAATAAAATCACGGATTCAAGGGGGTGTACAGGTTTCGACGGGGATAGGAAACTAAAGGTTGCATGCCGAGGTCCGGGCTGGCCTCGTAAAAAAGCCCGGGGCGCATTACACGCCGACAATTATAACTACGCCGTAGCAGCTTAATAACCTGTTACCGATCCGCCGAGCCTCTCCTACGGGTGAAGATGGATCGTCATTTAAGTGGGATAGTCAAGGGGAGTGCCTGCGGCCCCAAGGCGAAACCTTAGCAGGATCGCTTTCCGGAAATCCCTGCCAGGGGAGAGTCGGGCGGCTAAATCAATTCCTGGCATAAGCATGTAGACGCCTTCTGTGTATGATCTTCGGACGCGGGTTCGATTCCCGCCACCTCCACCAAGTTTCATGTAACTTGTTGTATTTGCACCTGAAAATGCAGATAAAGAAACCTTGTTTCGACATCCGGTACAAATGCCGGTACAAATCGGAGCGAGGTTTTTTTATGTCCACATACCTTCTTCAACGGCCTTCCGGTTGGTATTACTCCGGCAAATAAACAGAGCAATTAAGATGCATAGGCAGCACAGGGGTGCTCGAAGAACTTTTTCACTTTGGTTCGGTTGTTCTGTAAATGCCGCATATGCTTTCTGGCCTTTGACTCAAGTTGCTTGGCATT